>JAHDDA010000349.1 GCA_020629595.1 Chitinophagales bacterium | reverse complement strand
TAAAAATATAAACTTTTTGGAGTGTTATAAAATCGAAAAAAACGATAAAACACACTAAGCCAATGATACTTAACAGTAGTAAATCGAAGTTTAGTTTTTTATTTTTTTTTGAGTTGTTCAAATTGAGGGATTGTCTGAAATACTAAAATCTTAATTGAAGATTGAGTTTGAAAAATAGTTTGTTCCCATTTTCTTTATATACTTTTCCAAATCTGTGCCGAGTTGTTGAAGGTGTATCCAATTTAATATTTTCAAACAGATAGTTTTTTAAATTTTTGAAATCTACAATATGAAATCCAAGTAAATCACCATTTTTTTTCATTACAAGCGTTCCATTCGATTCGTATTCACCATTCCATTTAGTACCAGCAAAAAAGCCCAATAAAATATCGACTAACAGTTTTTTGGTTTTAACTTCTAAAAATTGTTTGTCTCCATAATTTGTTAATTTGTTGAATTGTCCATTCTTATGAATTTCATCAATAATATCACTTATTTTGGTAGTTCGTTTTTTATAGAAACTCAATAAAATTTCACCAATTAATCGAGGCATAGAACTATCAGAAAGTTTCAAATTGTATTCCATTGTTTCTTTTTCAGCACCTTTATAAACAAGTTTTCCTCCTAATTTTTCTATTTCTTCTATTCTATCTTTAAGTTTTGTTTTGGTTTCAATTTCGTTAATTCTATCAATTTGCGAAACTTCTAATCCTTTAACTTCAAAAATAAAATTGGTATTTCCAGAAGCATTTAATAAAGTAGGCTTACTTCCTAAATACGATTTTATACCAAATCCTTCATTTTGTTTTTGAACTTGTTTATTTTCAATATCCAGTAAAATGTCAGCTTTTTGTTTATTTGTGCCTCCTTTTACTGCATTAATTTTTAAATCGTTTTTAATTGTATCAAACTGAGGGATTGTAAAGGTTCTTTTTCCTTGAATAATTGCGTTTTTTAAATCCCCTAAAACATCAACGTTGAGTAAACTACCAATTTTAATATTGGTTTCTTCTTTGGTTTGCTTATTAAAAACTTTTATAGCATCTTTATCAATAATGTAATATTCAAATTCGGTATTATGTGTTGTTACTTTTTGAACCTTGAAATAATTGCTTGTTGCATTCAAATTTTTATCTGACAAACTAAATTGTTGTTCGGCTAATAACTTTACAAATACCAAAAGTTCTGTCCATTCACCTTTATTCTTTGTTTTTTTCATTTGTGTTTTTTCATTTTCTAAAATTTGTAAATGATTTATTAACTGCCCAGCAACAGCTTGTACAGCATCTATAGCTACACTGTTTCCCAATTGCTTTATGGCTTGTGTATTGCTAACAGGAAACTCAAAACAATCAGGAAATCCTTGTAGTTTTTTACCTTGTTCAACGCCTAATTGCTTTACTTCGCCATCTACTAAATAAGCATCCCAATTTCTTCTATCATCAATTTTAGAACCTCTGCCACCTACTCTTAAAGTAAAGCCAATTTCTCTACTACAATTTCCTCCCCAAACATCGCTCATATTATATTTAAGTGGTTTTTTGGGTGGAAAAGTAAAGCCTTTCATAAAACCTTCATCTCTAAAACCAACTATAAAAACCCGTGGTCTTAATTGTGGTAAACCATAATCTGATGCTTTTACAATTTTGTAATAGAAGGAATAACCTAACTCATTTTCAAGAATATTTTGAATAACTTTAAAGGTGTTTCCTTTATCGTGTGTAACTAAACCCCTTACGTTTTCTAAAAAGAATGCTTTTGGTCGTTTTTCTTCAATTATTTCAGCAATATAAAAAAATAAATTGCCTCTTTCCGAATCATGGTTATCGTTAAATCCTCGTTTATACCCTGCTTGGCTAAAAGGTTGGCAAGGAAAGCCAGCACAAAGAATATCGAAATCAGGAATTTCGGCTGGAGTGATATTTCTTATATCATCATTAAACAAGTTTTCTTGGAATAAAGTGGGCGATATTTTTTTAAAGTTATGCTTATAGGTCTTTCGTGCGTGAATATCTTTTTCTGAAGAAAAAACACATTCACAACCTAAATTATGCAATGCAATATGAAAACCACCTATTCCAGCGAAAAGGTCTATAAAGCTTAGTTTTTTTTCATATTTCATTAAAAATATTCATTTTTGAGTTGCCAAAACTAAAAATCAGTAGATTGAATTACACAATTACTGCCCCAACAAAATTGCCTTATTTTTCTTAGCCGAAGCATAATTGGGGTTTATTTCTAAAGCTCGGTTATAATCGGTAAGGGCTTTTTCAGTTTCGCCTTGTTGGTGATAAATAATAGCACGATTGTTAAAAGCCAAAGCATAATTATCATTCAATTCAATACATTTATTATAATCTGAAATGGCTTTTTCAAAATTTTGTTGTTTGTAATATAAATGCCCACGGTTATTGTAATGCTTAAAATAATTGGGGTTCAAATTTATAGCTTTTGTAAAATCAGCTTCAGCTTTATCGTACTGGTTTGCCTTGAAATACAAATATCCACGATTGCCCCAACCTTGATCGTAATTTGGTGCTAAATTCACACATTTATTAAAATCGGCTAAGGCTTTTTGTGCCAAAGCAGGGTTTTCCATTCGTGCCAAACCACGTTTGTTGTATGCCAACATATTTTC
>JAHDDA010000020.1 GCA_020629595.1 Chitinophagales bacterium | reverse complement strand
TAAAAAATCAACGAGAAACATCCGATCCAATTAAACCATCTTTCAAGGTAATTACTCTTTTAGCTCTACGCACAACACGTTCATCGTGGGTTGAAAATAGAAAAGTAATTTTTTCTTGTTGGTTTAGTTTTTCCATTATATCCAATAAATTTTCAGCCGATTCTGAATCTAAATTAGCGGTAGGTTCATCGGCTAAAACAAATTTAGGTTTTGAAGCCAAAGCCCTAGCAACTGCTACTCTTTGCTGTTGTCCACCTGAAAGTTTCGATGGTCGAACATTTACTTTATCGGCTAATCCAACGGCTTCTAAAAGAGCTTTCACTCGCTTGTCAATTTCAGCTTTTGGACGCTTTTGCATAAGCATAATAAATTCTACGTTTTCTTTTGCAGTTAAAACAGGAATTAAATTGTACGCTTGAAAAACAAAACCAATATTGTTTAAACGGAAATCAATTAAATCATTTTCAGCCAAATTATGAATGGCAACACCACCAATCAAAACCTCACCTTCAGTTGGTAAATCTAAGCCACCAATTAAGTTGAGTAAAGTGCTTTTTCCCGAACCACTTGGTCCTACAATAGCCGAAAATTCTCCTTCTTCAATAGCTAAATCAACACCTTTTACTGCGTGAACAGGAATAGTATCGGGATTGTAAGTTTTTTTTAAATTGGATAGCTTTATTACAGACATTATTTTAATTATAAATGTTGAATTATGAATTACTAATTAGGCAATTTAACAGTAAAACCATATAACAGTTTAATAATTACTCCAAAATTACAATATCTCTAAATTCAATTTTTCCTAAAGATGTATTGAAACTTGCGTAGGTAATATCTTCTTTGGTTTTAATATCGTACATAATTCTTATTAAAACAGGGACATTATTAGGCAGTTCAATTTCTTTTTCTGTTTTATCACTTATGTTAAAAGTTTTAGAACCATCGGCTTGAACAAAAACTTCGTTAGTGCTTTTTCCTTCTGCATCAACCAATTTGCCTTCGTTGAAAAAAGTAACAGTTGGGTTGTTTGTTTTATTGGTAACGAAGCAATCTAACAAAATAAATTTACTGTTATTTTTACAGTTCATCATTTTGGCTTCAATTTTACCAGAAGTTGAAACAACAGTTTGTTGAGCCTTTTTTTCGTGTAACATTGGTTTTATAACCTTATCAAAAATGGCAAAACTAATGGTTATAAATGCACAAACTGCTAAAATCATTTGTGCCGCTGAACTTCTAGGTCTATCGTGTTTTACTACTTCTTTTTCTTGAATAGTTCTTGTTCTTTCACGATAAATATCTCTATCATTTTCTCTTACAACTTCAGCTTTGTAAACTTTAGATCCTGGCTTTTGACTTTCGTTGTGATTGTTATTTTCCATTTTAAATAAAATTAAAACCAAACATTAAACTACAATTCTGTAAAGTTAGTTTCCAGCTTTTATTAAATTACATTAAAAAACGAAATTTTATTTTCCTTTACCTTGCAACAAAATCATAGCCGTATAAATCATTATTTTAAAATCAATAGCCAACGACATATTTTCAATATAAAGCAAGTCGTATTTCATACGTTCAATCATTTCTTCAACATTTTCAGCGTAGCCAAATTTCACCATTCCCCACGAAGTAATGCCTGGTTGAACTTTTAATAAATGATTGTATTCTGGAGCTTTTTCAGTAATCTTTTTAATATAGTGCATTCTTTCTGGACGTGGACCAATTAAAGACATATCGCCTTTCAAAACATTATAAAATTGAGGTATTTCATCTAAACGCCATTTTCGCATTACTTTTCCCCATTTTGTTATTCTTGGATCGTCTTGGCTAGAAAGTGCTGGACCAAACTTTTCGGCATCAATGTACATAGAACGGAATTTGTAGATATAAAACGGCTTAAAGTTTTTACCAATTCGTTCTTGTAAATAAAAAATTGGTCCTTCTGAAGATAAGCGAACTCTAAGGGCAATAAACAAATACAAAGGTGTTAGTAAAACTAAAACAACACCTGAAACAAAAATGTCTAATATTCGCTTAATTTGTCGTTGCCAAGTAGGCATTAAACTAGGATGAATTTCTATTAAAACTGCTCCTAAAACATTCGACATTTTTACACTTCCCGATAAAATATCATACATATCAGGAATAATTTTAATAACTACATCTTCAACAGCTAAAGCATTTAAGATACTATTTATTTTTGGATGTTCAGATGTTTCAATAGCTAAAATAACTTCATCTACATTATTGCGTTTTACTACTTCAGTAATATCATTAAGCTCTCCTAATTTATCAATATAGTTTTCTAATTTTCTATTTTTTCTATTGCTCAAAGCTATAAATCCAAGAAAATTATACCCCAATGGTCTTGGAGCATCAATAACTTCTTTATATAACTTATAGGCTCTTTCATTTCCTCCTATCAACAAAGTTCTATAAGCAACACTTTCGTTTTGTAACTGTGTTTTTGCTAAAGAAAGAATAATTATTCTAAACAAAAAGGTAATGCAAAATTGAAGTAAAAACAGCGTAAAAAACAAATAATAATAGGAACGATAACTTGTAACATAGTCATCTAAAATTACTAAGAAAAACAAACCTAAACAGCCAATTGTTACTTGTGTTATGGTTCTTCCTAATTCATTTAACCTAGATTTTCGATAAATATCGGTGTAATTTCCAGTTATAAAATAAATTAATAACCACACCAATGGAATGATAATTATTCCTTGAATAAACTTTTCTGAAGTTAAGAAACTCCATTCAAAGTAAAATTGCTCAATGTATAATTTTCGGTATAAGAAAAACAAAAACCACACAATTACCGCCGCAATATAATCGGTGAATAAATAAAAGAAAATCCCTATTTTTTTTATGGTTTTCAAGTCTAAACTACGAGGGTTTTAAATATAAAATTGATGGTTAGCGAGTTAAAATCTTAACGTTATCGAAGTAATAAGAAGCCGTTGACAAACTATCGGGCAAAACTGCCTGAAATCCTAATTCATAATTAATATATTCAGGGTTCGATTGGCTTCCTTCAAAAATGATTAGGGTTTCTGATAAATCTATATAAACTTTGTTCCATTCATCTTTTGCCAATAAAGTAATTACTCTTTCACCTATATTATTTGGGGTGCTAATTCCAGTATTTGGGTCAAATGCAAAGGCTTTGAGATATACACTAAAAGGAGCATCGCATTTATAATTTAATTCTACATAACTAGCAATGGCATTATAACTTAAATCGTATTGGTTTTTTGTGCCATATTCAAAAATAGTATTATTGGCATCTAAAGTAATTTTAGCTGAACGATTGCCTTCAAAAGCACCATCTGAATAAATAAAAGCATCAACCGTTTCATTTTTAGGAACAAACTCATTAAAGGCTTCAAAATCATTATTTAATAACATAGAAACTTGTGGTAAATAAGAAAAAACAGGTTTAATCGTGTCAGTTTCTAATAGGTTAAAATCTACTGTAGTATCGAAATCGCTATGTAATGGAGAAACTACTGGTAAAGTTGAAATACCGTTTCGCCAAAATCCAGGACGAACTTTTACATCTTGAGTCCCCGACAACAACACAGGAACTTCATTAGAATGAGGTAAATCATAAACTCCAATTGTTTGAGGACCTGCAAAAATCCAAGCAGTGTTTAGTTTATGTGAATTAGAGCCATGCGTTTCATAATTACTAATACAACTTGCAGATTCAAGGTATAAATATGACGGATAAGGTTCTTGTTCTCCTTCACAAGATGAAAAAAAGCAAAATATAAAAGAAAAACTCAATAAAAGTTTGGTAGTTTTAGAGAACATAGTATTTGTTTGAAAGAAAGATGAAAAAGGATTTTCGACAAAAAAAGCATTAAAAGCAAGGTTTTCTTATAACTAAGTTTTACCCAATAACGGAACTTTTTTGGCTTTGTTGTTCATAAATAAGCTCCTCAATCTGAATTGCCGTTTCAATTACATTTCTAGCTTGGCTTAAACTTACAATTTCAGGTAAATCTTCTTTAATAGATTGAGCAAAAAGTTCTAGCTCCATTTTAATTGCGTTTACTGCTGGAGTTGCTAATTCTATTGTTTTGAAACCTATTTCATTTTCTTTCTTAGAAAAGTGAGCTTTTTTATTTAGGAAATCAAGCGTGTAAAAATTTTCTACTTCATCGAAAATAGTAATTTTTCTTTCAGCTACATCGGCTACTCTACTTGCTTCTAAATGGGCAACTGTTCCATCATCAAAAGAAATTGAAACATTGGCGTGGTCTATTAAATTAGTTAAGGTAGAAACACCACTTGCTTCAATATTGGTAATGTTATTTTCTGATTTTTGATGTAGTAAAATATCCAAATCGTGAATCATTAAATCCATTATAACGCTTACATCTGTTCCTCTTAGATTAAAAGGGGCTAATCGAGAAATAGAAAAATATTTTGAATTAATTATTCTATCTTGAATAGCCAAATAAGCAGGATTAAAACGTTCAACGTGTCCTACTTGAACCTTTACATTTGCCGATTTATTAATTGCCAATAATTCCTCAACCTCTTGCGTTGAAGAACATGCTGGTTTTTCAAGAAAAATATGTTTTCCAGCAAATAATGCCTTTTCAGCGTAATCAAAGTGAGAAGTTGTTGGACAAACAATATCAATTGCATCTACTTCTTTCAACATTTCATCAAAAGAATTGTACGCTTTAATATTAAACTTTTCCGCTACTTCTTTACAAACTTCTTTGTTTATATCGTAAAATCCCAACAATTCAATATCAATTTCATTTGATAATGCTTGAAGCAATTTTATATGTATCTTTCCAAGATGCCCAGCACCTATTAATCCAAACTTAATCATAAATATTTAAAAAACAGTGGACGAAAATACTATCTGTTTACTGATTTTTAGATAAACAAAGTCAATTTTGTTTAATTTCCGATTTTCAAACTTCTAATTAGCCAAATTCAGACTAATTTTGCTAATTAGAACTCAAATTGCGTTAAATAAAATTTTAATCTTAAAATATGCTTCTTTTTGTAGGAACACCGATTTATCGTGTCCAATGATACGATAACAATGCTATTGACGATCGGTGTTCCTACAAATACATCGCAACTTGGAATAATCAAAAAGCTAATAGATAATGGTCTTCAAATATTGATTTTTGTTGGCTGCTAATCTATTGACTATTAACTGTTAACTATGTCTGTACAAACTGCCGAAAGGGTTTCTTTTACTAAAGCCTCTGATAATGTAATTTATCAACGGCATTTAATTGCTTATGAAGAAGCGAAAAAATATGTAAAAGGAAAAACTTTAGAAATTGGTTGTGGCGAAGGTTATGGCATTGAAATATTATCGCCATTGGCAGAAAAGTATGTTGCAGTAGATAAATATTTAGCTGATTTTACAACTACTTTCAGCGAAAAAAATAATATTGAATTTCATCAAATAACTGTTCCGCCTTTATCAATTTTTGAAGATAATACATTTGACACAGTTGTAACTTTTCAAGTTATTGAACATATTGAAAATGATGTTGCTTTTGTGAGTGAAATTTTTAGAGTTTTAAAACCTGGTGGAACTGCTTTAATTACCACCCCAAACAAGGCAATGTCATTAACAAGAAATCCGTGGCATATTCGTGAATATTTAACCAATGAATTAGAAAGTTTAATTAAAAAAGATTTTAATTCAGTAGAAATGTTAGGTTTGTTTGGAAATGAAAAAGTGAAAGAGTATTACGAGGCAAACAAAAAAAGCGTTGAAAAACTAACTCGTTTCGATGTTTTCAATTTGCAATATCGTTTACCACGCCAAGTATTGCAAGTACCGTATGATTTACTGAACCGCTGGAATAGAAAAAAACTTTTAAAAGAAAATACCAACTTAACCAACAACATTCAGCTAACAGATTACTTTTATGAAAAAGTAAACAATGAATGTTTAGACTTTTTTGCTATTGCTAAAAAGTAGTTTTATAGTTTTTAAACCTAATAGTGCTACGTTTCTACATATTTTTACTAATCACTAATCACTAAAAATGGCAAGCTCATTAAAAAACTTATCGGAATACGATGCTTCAAAAATTCCAAGTGCAGAAGAATATAAATTTGGAATTGTTGTAGCAGATTGGAACGAAGAAATAACACATACTTTGTTGGAAGGTTGTGCCAATTGTTTGGAAGAACACAACACTAAACCAGAAAACATAAAAGTAATTCACGTGCCAGGAAGTTATGAATTACCTTATGGTGCTCAAATGCTCTTAGATGAAAAAAAGTTTGATGCTGTTATTATAATTGGTTCAGTTATAACAGGCGAAACCAAACACGATGAATATATTTGTAACGCAGTAAGTTCGGGTGTTATGCAATTGGGTTTAATGTATAAAACTCCTGTAATATTTGGTTTATTAACACCACGCAATATGCAACAAGCCAAAGATAGAGCAGGCGGAAAACATGGAAATAAAGGTGTTGAAGCCGCAGTTACAGCAATTAAAATGGTTGCTTTGGCTGAAGAAATGAATAAAAAACCTGCTAGAAAAATTGGGTGGTAAGATTAGCCAAATATCTGTTTATTTTTTGTTTTGTCTTGTTTTCTTGTGATACCGATGAAAATGCCATAGTTACAGATAATCAAAACGAAAATTTCATTATTTCTGGTGTTGATATTTCAAGTTTTCCAGAAATTGAAAAAGCTAACCCTATTTTTTACAATGAAAATGGTGAAGAAGATGACTTTTTAAATATTCTAAAAAATAATGGCGTAAATACTGTAAGATTAAGGCTTTGGGTAAATCCAGAAAATGAACATTCTAGTTTTGAAGAAGTAAAAGTTTTTTCGGATAGACTAAAAGAAAAGGATTTTAAAATATGGCTAACTTTACATTATTCCGATACTTGGGCTGACCCTGGAAAACAAGAAACACCCGCACAATGGCAAAACTTAAACTTTGAACAACTTAAAGATTCCGTTGAAAATTATACAAAATTGGTCGTTTCAGAAATTCAACCAGAATATATTCAAATTGGTAATGAGATAAATTCTGGATTTTTATTTCCGTATGGCAATATTGAAGAAAATTTTGACCATTTTTTTGAATTACTGCAAACAGCATCAAATACAATTAGACAAAATGCAAGCGATACACAAATAATGATTCATTACGCAGGTTATTACGGAGCAAATTTGTTTTGCAACAAAATAAATGCTTTAGATTACGATATTATTGGTCTTTCCTATTACCCAAAGTGGCATGGAAAATCACTAGAAAGCTTGGAAAATATGCTCTTAAATCTTTCAAATACTTTTGATAAAAAAATTGTAATAGCCGAAACTGCTTATCCATTTACATTAGACTGGAACGATTGGACAAATAACATTATTGGTGTGGAGGAACAGCTAATTTTACCAGATTTTCCAGCAACACCACAAGGACAAAAAGAATTTATAAATACCATAAAAACTATGGCTTCCAACTTTGAAAATGGTATTGGTTTTTGTTATTGGGGTGCAGAGTTAATTGCTTGGAATGGAAATCAATCAAGTGAAGGTTCACCTTGGGAAAATCAAGCATTGTTTGACTTTGAAAACAAAGCTTTGCCTGTTTTGAAAGAGTTTGAAATGGAATAAATTTATCTTACCAAAACAAATTAACCTACCTTTGCAACACTTTCCTCTAAACTCCAATTAAAACAAAATAAAAGAAAGTAATGCAATTTAGCGATTTGAATTTAATAAAGCCTATTTCAAGAGCTTTACAAGATAAAAACTATACAAAGCCAACGCCCATTCAAGAAAAAGCAATTCCTGTGGCGTTGAGCAATAAAGATATTTTGGGCATTGCTCAAACAGGAACAGGAAAAACAGCAGCTTTTTCTATTCCTATAATTCAGAAATTATACAAACAGCGTTGTGCATTTGATAAAGTTGCTCAAATAAAAGCACTTATAGTAACGCCAACAAGAGAATTAGCCATTCAAATTGATGAAAACATAAGTGCTTACGCCAAATATACAAGAATAAAAAATACGGTAATTTTTGGCGGAGTAAAACAAAATCCACAAGTTGAAATATTGAAAAAAGGCGTACATATATTAGTGGCAACGCCTGGGCGTTTATTAGATTTACAAAATCAAGGTTTTATAGATTTAAACCAAATTAACACCTTTGTTTTAGACGAAGCCGACCGAATGTTGGATATGGGATTTATTCACGATATTAGAAAGCTGATTAAATTATTACCCACCGAAAAACAAACTTTATTCTTTTCTGCAACTATGCCCCCTAAAATTGCAGAATTATCTGCTAAAATTTTAAGAAAACCAACTAAAATAGAAGTTACACCAACTTCAACAGCTGCCGAAACTGTTCAACAATATATATATTACACCAATAAAAAAAGTAAAAATGATTTATTGCTACACATTTTAGACAATAAAGAGATGCAGCAAGTTTTACTTTTTTCAAGAACTAAACATGGTGCAGATAAAATTGTAAAAAGACTAAAATCGAAAAAAATTGCTGCTTTGGCTATTCATGGAAATAAAAGTCAAAACCAACGCCAAAAAGCATTAGGCGATTTTAAAGCTGGAAAAATAAGAATTTTAGTGGCAACAGATATTGCTGCTCGTGGAATTGATATTGACAAATTGAAGTTTGTTATAAACTACGATATTCCAAACGAAGCCGAAACCTACGTTCACAGAATTGGAAGATCGGGACGAGCAGGAGAAAGTGGAACAGCTATTTCTATTGCCGAACCAGAAGAAAACGCTTATGTAAAAGATATAGAAAAGCTGATAAAAAAGCGTTTAATAGTTGAAAAAGACAACCCTTTTCCTCAAACAGACAAACCAATGACTGCCCAAGAAAAAAAGGAGTTTAACAAAGAAAAACAGCGTAAAAAGCAAGAGTTTTTTGCCAATAGAAAAAAGAAATTATTGGCTAAAAACAGACGTAAATAAAAAATTTAATTTATCAATTCTCCATACAAATCGAATTCTTGAGCTTCAGTAATTTTAATATTTGCGAAATCACCAATTCGCAAATATTGTTTAGCTGAAATAATAACTTCATTATCTACTTCTGGAGAATCAAATTCTGTTCTACCAATAAAAAATTCGCCTTCTTTTCTATCAATCAAAACCTTAAAAACCTTCTCTACTTTCTGTTGGTTCAATTCCCAAGAAATCGCTTCTTGGGCTTCCATAACTCGCATAGCTCTTTCAGCTTTTTCTTCTGCGGTAACATTATCTTCTAATTCATAACCATGTGTATTTTCTTCGTGCGAATATTCAAAAACACCTAATCGTTCAAATTTCATTCGTTTTACAAAAGCAATTAGTTCTGTAATATCTTCTTCTGTTTCACCGGGAAATCCAACCAACATTGTAGTTCTAATGGCAATATTGGGCATAATGGTTCTAATATCATTGATTAGCTTTTCAGTTTCTTCTTGTGTTATTTGTCTTCGCATTGCTTTAAGCATATTATTGCTTGCGTGTTGCAAAGGCATATCCAAATAATTACAAACTTTTTCGCACCCTTTTATGGCTTCAATTATTTCAAGTGGAAATTTTGACGGATAGGCGTAATGTAATCTTATCCAATGTAATCCTTCTATTTCATTTAAAGCATATAACAATTTTGGCAAAGCTCTTTCTTTGTAAATATCCAAGCCGTAATATGTTAACTCTTGAGCAATAAGCATTATTTCTTTCACCCCATTTTTAACCAAATTCTTAGCTTCATTTACAATATCTTCAATGGATTTGGAAACGTGTTTGCCTCGCATTAACGGTATAGCACAAAAAGCACAAGTTCTGTTGCAACCTTCCGAAATTTTAAGGTAAGCATAATGGTTAGGTGTAGTCAAGCTAATTCTTTCCCCTATCAATTCGTGCTTATAATCAGCTCCTATTTCTTCTAACAAAAACGGCAAATCAAACGTACCAAAATAAGCATCCACTTCTGGAATTTCTTCTTCTAAATCATCTTTATAACGTTGCGACAGGCAACCTGTGACGTAGAGTTTGTCGATTTCTCCTTCTTTTTTGGCTTCAGCAAAATTCAAAATAGTATCTATTGATTCTTGCTTTGCCAAATCTATAAAACCACAAGTATTTACAATCACAACATTGGGATCTTCTCTATCAAATTCCACATTATAGCCCTGCCCATTTAACTGTCCGGCTATAACCTCTGAATCAACTTGATTTTTAGAGCAACCCAAAGTAACTATACTTACTTTATCTTGTTTTCCTACCTTTGTTTTCATTCAAAAAAATTGAATTGCAAAGTTAGTTGCTTTACGAAAACAAAATTCAAAAAGGGAAATTTAGTTTAAAACAATAGGAAATTTCTATGATAAATAGAAAAATTTAGTGAGATTAAATGCTATGTTTTTATTTTAAAATAATGAAGGAGGCGATTTTACATTTTCTTCATACCATTCATCGGCTGGTAAATTCAGCGATAAGGCTGCATCAACTGCTAATTGATCGCAGCGTTCATTTTGTGGATGGTCGTTGTGTCCCCTAACCCAAATAAACTTAACATTGTGTTTTCTGTAAACAATCAAAAATCTTTTCCACAAATCTGGATTTTTAACTTTTTTCCAATTTCTTTTTTCCCAGCCAAATAACCACTTTTTTTCAACTGCATCAACCACATATTTAGAATCTGAAGTTACACAAACATCCATTCCTTCAAATTTTATGGCTTCTAAAGCAACAATTACTGCCAATAATTCCATTCTGTTATTAGTGGTTAGTCTAAATCCTTCAGCAAGCGTTTTTTCGTGTCCTTTCCATTGTAAAATTGCTCCATAACCTCCAGGTCCCGGATTTCCTCTAGATGCACCATCTGTATAAATTTCTATCATTAATTTTTAAACTTTTTATTAGGAAACGAAATTACTAATTCGTATTTTTATTTTGAGATATTGAATATGAATTATATAAACATTCTAAAAAGAAAGGATGCACGCCTGTTTTTTATATTGGCTGGAATTTTTATTACAAACGCATTAGTTGCTGAAATGATAGGTGTAAAAATCTTTTCTTTAGAAAAAACTTTAGGTCTTTCTCCTTTTAGTTTTTCTTTTTTTGGAGAAGAAAACTTGGGTTTTAATCTTACAGTTGGTGTGCTTTTATGGCCCGTTGTTTTTGTAATGACAGATATAATAAACGAATATTTTGGTGAAAGAGGAGTAAAATTCCTTTCCTACTTAACTGTTTGTTTAATTGCTTATGCTTTTGTAATGTTTTTTTTAGGCATTTATGTTATTCCAGCCGATTTTTGGGTTTCTGTTGGTCAATCTTCTGGCGTTCCAAATATGAATTTGGCTTTTAAGGCAATTTTTGGGCAGGGTTTGTGGATTATTATTGGTTCAATTATAGCATTTTTGGTTGCACAAATCATTGATGTGCTTGTATTTCAAAAAATTAAAAGAATTACTGGTGAAGGAAAAATTTGGTTAAGAGCAACAGGTTCTACCTTAGTTTCTCAATTTATTGATAGCTTTGTTGTGCTTACCATAGCATTTTATATTGGTGCTAACTGGAGTTTAAGTTTAGTTTTGGCAATTGGAACGGTAAACTATATTTTTAAATTTATAGTGGCTATACTTTTAACACCAGTAATTTATTTAGCACACAGTATTATTGATACATATTTAGGAAAAGAATTGGCAATAAAATTAAAAAGGGAAGCCTTAGGAAAGTCGAAAAGCTAATTCTTCTAACAAATAAAAAGTAAAATGAAACAATATTTAATAAAAGGAGCAAAAGTTGTAAATGAGGGTACAATAAAACAGTTAGATGTTTTAATTAAAGGTGGTTATATTGAAAAAATAGGTGCTTCATTATCTCCCAAAAGTAACTTTGAAGAAATAAATGCCGATGGGCAATATTTAATCCCTGGTTTAATTGATGACCAAGTGCATTTTAGGCAACCAGGCTTAACACATAAAGCAAATATTTATAAAGAATCAAAAGCAGCTGTGTCTGGCGGTGTTACTTCTTTTATGGAAATGCCCAACACCAAGCCAGCAACTTTTACACAAGAACTATTAGAAGCTAAATATAAATTGGCTCAGGTAACATCATTGGCAAATTTTTCTTTTTTTATGGGTGTTAGCAATAACAATCGTGAAGAATGGGAAAAAACAGACATCAATAAAGTTTGTGGACTTAAAATATTTATGGGTTCATCTACTGGTAATTTGCTGGTTGATAATGAATTAGTTTTAGAAGAAGTTTTTGCAAACTCACCTATGCTAATTGCCACCCATTGCGAACAAGAATCAAGAGTAAAAGGGAGAGAAAAAGCATTTTTTGAAAAATATGGAGAAGACATTGAAATTTATAGACACGCTGAGATAAGAGATGTAGATGCCTGTTACAATTCTTCTAAAAAGGCTATTGAATTGGCTAAAAAACACAATACAAGATTACACATCTTACACATTTCTACCGAAAAAGAATTATCATTATTCGATAATACAATTCCACTTGAACAAAAACGCATTACCGCAGAAGCCTGTGTTCATCACTTATATTTTGATGGTGAAGATTATGAAAAATATGGCACTAAAATTAAATGTAACCCTGCAATTAAGTTTGGACAGAGAGATGCACTAATTCAAGGCGTAAAAGACAATTTATTAGATGTAATTTGTACAGATCATGCACCACATACAATAGATGAAAAAAACAATACTTTATGGAAAGCCCCTTCTGGCGTTCCATTAGTGCAACATTCGTTACAAATTTTACTAGAATTATACAAAAAAGGCAAACTTGATTTAGAAACTATCGTAGAAAAGACTAGCCATAGTGTTGCTAAGTGCTTTCAAATTGAAAAAAGGGGCTTTATTCGTGAAGGCTATTTCGCAGACTTAGTATTATTTGACCTAAATAAAAACACCTTAGTTAATAAAAAAAATATAAATTATAAATGTAATTGGTCACCTTTTGAACAACATACATTCAATTCCTACATAACTAATACTTTTGTTAATGGAAACAGAGTTTATGTGAATGGAATTTTTGATGAATGTATGAATGGTCAAAGATTATCATTTAAGAGATAGGTAAATTAATTTCACTTATCTTTGCCTTTACTTTAAACAAAAAAAATGACTGAAGAACTGAATAATTTAGTTTCAAAAATAAGAGTAAAATCACAAACTCAAACCATTGTAAAGCAACAAACCAAAGAAGTTTTTAATAAACTAAAAGACAATGCAAGAAATTTAGTGAAGGAAATTAAAGAAACCTTAGGTGAGGAAGCTAAAAATGCTAAATTAGAATTTGAGAATATTAGTGAATACGAGTTTCATATAATGTTTGCTGGTGAATTATTGGTATTTAATTTACATTCCACTATTTTAAATTTCCCACCCGAACATATAACAAATAAAAGCCCTTGGGTGCAAGAAGATGAGAGCAGAGGTTTTTTTGGCGTAATATTAGCATATAACTTCTTAACCGATTCTTTAAAATACAAAAGAATGCACGATACAGGCTATTTGATTTCTAGATTGTTTGTCAACAAAGAAGATCACTTCTTCATTGAAGGATTAACACAAATGAGTTTTCTTTATCCTGACATTAAATCAAATACTATAAACGATAAAGTATTAGATGATTATTTAAGATTGGGATTACAAGCAGCTTTAGAAACAACACCAGTAATGACACCTTTTGAACAAGAAAAACAAATTTCTGTGGCAGAGAAATTAAACAGAAGTATGCTTGGTAACGTCAAAAAAGTAGGTTTTCAAATGATTAGCTCAAAAGAAGACAATTGATTTTTTTATTTTAACTTTTATTACTACCTTCGTACAGGTAGCTTACTTTCTAAAAAATACTTAAACTTAATGGCAGCAACTACTCAAATGATAGCTAATAAACCCATAATGATTGTTGATGATAGTATTGTTGATGTACTACTAATTCAAAATGCGTTTGAAGAATTAGAAATAGCAAATGAAACAATTGTTAAGGGAAATGGTTATGAAGCTTTTGAATACTTAAGAGCTTTAACTTCAAGAGAGGACTATCCGGGTTTAATACTCCTTGATATAAATATGCCTAAAATGAATGGTTTAGAGTTTCTAAACCTTATGAAAAAAGATGATGAATTAAGAATAATTCCAGTTGTAATTCTTACCACTTCAGATAGTTTTAGAGATAAAGAAGAAAGCTACAAAAATTATGCAGCGGGTTATTTAGTAAAACCATTAGAATATTTTGAGTTTATTGAAATGATAAAATCTCTTAAGAATTATTGGCATTCAAGCAAAGTAGCCTACTAATTTTTTTACACCTTGCCCAACAATTTTACTTAGAAAACATTCTTTTTTAATGAAAAAGGATATTATTAAACTTGTTTCTCTTTTTATAAATTTATGCTTCATAATATATAACGTCAATTCTATTGCACAAACTACACAAAAAGAAATATCAAGAATTGAATGGAAAAGTGGAAGCAGGCTTAATTGGGAAGATTTCAAAGGGATTCCAGATTATTCAGATAAAAGAATTGCTGCAATAACTTCTTCAGTTATTCAGTATAAGTACTATTGTGAAAATGATACAATTCATTTCTCATCAAAAGCAATATTTATTTGTAATGAAAGTTGGGTAAAACCAGAAAATAAAAACCAGAAAACCCTTAACCATGAACAGTTACACTTCGATATTACAGAATTTTTTAACAGAATGCTAGTGAGTAAAGTAAGTAAAACTCATTGGGGTTGCAATCAAGTTGAAGAATTAGAACTGTTAGTTACCAATGTTTTAAAAGAATGGCGTGAAGCTCAAATTAGATATGATAGAGACACTTGGTACAGTTTAAATTCTTATATGCAAAATGAATGGGATAAGCTGGTTGAAGAAAAATTAAGTAATGGATACTAAACAAAATTTGAAATATAAAATATTAGAATCTTCAGTTTTAGGACAACCTATTGATAAGTCAAAAAAAATAACAATTGTTGGTGCTGGAATAGCTGGTCTGTTCTTGGGCTATTATTTAAAGAAAGCAGGTTTCGACTTCCAGATAATAGAAAGAAAAGACCACTGTGGAGGAATGTTACAAACCTATAAAACTAATTTTGGTTTAGTCGAAAATGCCGCTTTTAGTTTTAGATGGGGTAAAGAAATTATTGCTTTGTGTAATGACCTTAACTTAGATGTTATTAAAGCAAGTGATTTAACTTATAAAAAGTACATATTAAGAGATAATAAATTTAAAAGACTCCCCTTATCTGTAACTGAAATTTTAAAAACTCTTAAAAATGTCTTTTTTTCAAAAGTAAAATATCCACAAACTTTAGAAGATTTTGGTAAAGAAAACCTAAGTGCTGCTGCTACATCATATTTTTTAGAACCCGCATTTCAAGGGATCTACGGAACATCTTCAAAAAATTTAAGTTTCCCAGCAGTTTTACCAAATGTTGCCAAAACATTTAATGAAAAAGAATTTATGTTTTGGCAAGTGTTAAAAATTGCTTTTGAAAAAAAAAACAAAGATGCAACTCAAAAACCGCTTGGTTTTAATAATGGAATGAGAGAACTTGTAAACGCATTAGAAAACTATCTCAAAGACCATATAAAAACAAAAGCTAATTTAAAAAGTGAGAATGTTGATTTAAAAGAAGATACTATTTTCTTATGCGTACCAGCTTTTGAAGCAGCCTTATATTTCAAAAATGAATTATCCAATATTCTTAAAAAAGTAAGTTACAACAAATTAGTAACTGCCACTATATTCATAAGAAAGGAATCTTTAATGAAATTCAAACCAGGTTTTGGGTGTCTTATTCCTGAAAAAGAAGGTTTAAACACAATGGGTGTAATTTATAATGATCTAATTTTCCCTCAAAGAAGCACATCAATTGTAAGTAGTTTAACGCTAATTTTAGGAGATAAGCAAGGAAATTTGATTGATAAAACAATTGCTGAAATCGAAGCAATTTTATACAAAGAAATGACTCAAATTTTTAATTTTAATGGGGTATTTCTTGACTCAAAAATTGTTAAATGGAAAAAAGCTCTTCCTGTTTACTCACCTGAATTATATAACTCTTGGTTTAAAATTAATAACTATTTATCTGAGCATAATGCTAACATAAGACTATTCTCAAACTATACTGGACAAATTTCAATAAGGGGAATGTGTACATCAGCCAAAAAATATGTAGAAATGAATAGTTGATTATTTTTATGAAATATTTGATTACTTTTTTTTAATTTCATATTCATAATATAAAAATATTAATTATGTTTCAAGAATTTAAAGATTTTATTGCAAGAGGTAATGTTTTAGAACTTGCCGTAGCAGTTATTTTAGGAGGAGCTTTTGGTAAAATTGTAAGCTCATTTGTAAATGATGTTTTAATGCCTCCAATTGGAGTTGCAATGGGTGGAGTTGATTTTAAAGACTTAGCTTACATTCTAAAAGAGGCTGAAGGGGAACTTGCAGCTGTTACTATTAAATATGGTGTATTTATACAAGCAATAATAGATTTTGTAATAATAGCTTTTGTTATCTTTATGGTTGTAAAAGGTTATAATAAAATGGTTGCTGCTAAAGAAGAAGAAGCTGGTCCTACACCATC
>JAHDDA010000019.1:14070-16763 GCA_020629595.1 Chitinophagales bacterium | reverse complement strand
AATTTGAAAATTGAACAATGGGAATTGAAACAAAGAAAAAAAATATAATGAGTTTAATTAGTTCAATATCAGATGAAAAACTAATTGATGAAATTGAAGCTAAAATAGTTCATCTTGTGCCAAAATTAAAGAATGATGATTTACAAAAATATCAAACAAAAATTGTTGATATTTTTGATTTAGACCAACTTAAAAAAGATCAAAATTATGTTAGTCCAAACTTATCAGATATAGAAAAATTAATTGCTGAAGCAGATATTCAAGAACCAATAGACGAACTATTAAAAATGATTTAAACAAAGCAAAAGTTTGTAAAACTTCTAAATGCAACTCTTTACCTTTTATTACAAACAATCATTTTAAAAATTTTAATGCATGAACACCATTTTTGGTTTCCTGCTTTTTTAATTTTGCACACAATCTTAGAGAAAAAGTATTGGTTGTTTGTTTACATATTTGTCCGTTTGCCAATTATTATTTTCCAGAAATGGCTTGGAAAACAGTAGAATTATTACAAAATCTTGAATTAGAAAAAGTAATTGTTCCACCCAAGCTATTACATATTGGTAGAACTGAATATGAAATTGGAGATCTGAAAACAAGCGAGCAGAAATTGGGAGAGTTTATTGAAATTTTCTCTGAAAAATACACAATTGTACTTTCTCACAATGCTTTAGATGTTATACATTTTAGAAGTAATTACAACTCAATATTAAAAAACATATCAAGTTCTAACAAAGCATATTTTTTTGAAGAAAAATTTGCCGAAATTTCAGAATTTTTGTTAAAACTAAGTCCGCTTCCTTTTAAAGTTAAGTCAAGTGAAAAACCCATAAACCTAATATTAAACTACGATGCAGGCGTAAATCATTCAGTTAATTTAAAAACTGAGTTATTACTAAATGAGCATCAAATTAATTTTAGAACTTTATTTGTTCCTAACTTAATCTCAATGTCGGTTGAATTGGATTATAAAAAAATGAATGATTTTGCACGAACAATAAAAGAAACCAATGTTGACTTGTATTTTAATGATTTTGAAACATTATTTTTTGTGCAATCTTTTTCTAATGCAAATAAATTAAACTGGAAATGCAAGTATTTTTTAGAACTTTTTGAAATTGAAAAGTAAGTATTTACATATTGTTTCTTTTGATATTCCCTACCCTGCAAATTACGGCGGAATAATAGATGTTTACTATAAGTTAAAAAACCTTTCTGCATCTGGAGTTAAGATAATTCTTCATTGTTACAAGTATAATGGCAAAGAGAAACAAAAACATTTAGAAGAATTGTGTGAACAAGTATTTTACTATCCAAGATTAAAAACCAACGGAATTTTGAATTTAATTTCTAAGCCATACATTGTTGGCTCAAGAAAAAACAAATCACTTTTAAAAAATCTACAATTAATAAATGCTCCAATTTTATTTGAAGGCTTGCATACTTGTTTTTACTTAAATCATTCAAGTTTAAGCAATAGATTTAAAATGGTGCGAATGCATAATATTGAATGGGAATATTACCAACATTTAGCTTTAAATGAACAAAACATCTTAAAAAGATTTTACTATAAAATTGAATCTATTTTACTAAAAAGATTTGAGCAAACCTTAAAAAACTCAAATTGTATATTTGCTATTTCAGAAAATGACTTTAACTATTTAGATAGTAAATTTGATAAAGTAAAACGTTTAAATGTAATTCACGAAAATGAGCTATTGACTTGTAAAATTGGACAAGGAGCATACAATTTATATCATGGAAATTTATCTGTTTCTGAAAACGTAAAAGCTGCTGAATATCTGATTGATATTTATAAAAGTTCTAATTTTGAAAAACCTTTGATTATTGCAGGTAAAAATCCTTCAAATTTGTTAATTAGAAAAGTTAATTCATTAAAAAATATAGAGCTAAAAACCAACTTGAACTTTGATGAAATGAATAACTTAATTGAAAACGCACAAATAAATATTTTACCAACTTTTCAAGAAACAGGCGTTAAACTAAAATTAATAAACGCACTTTATAAAGGAAGATTTTGCTTAGTAAACCCTCAAATGTTATCTGGAACTAATTTGAAAAACACTTGCGAAGTTGCAACAAATCAAGAAGAATTTATTAAAAAAATTAGCGTTTTCTCATATTTAAAATTTGATGAAAAAGACATAAGTAAAAGGAAAAAAATATTAAGTAAATACTTTAACAATAAACAAAACATTGAAGCCATACTTAACTTATTATAGTTTCAATTCACTAAAGCTAAATCGTACAGCAACACATAATTAATGTTACAAAATGGCATCAAATTATACAGACAAAACAAGAAGGTACTTATATTTAATTAAAGAACCTTTTGAATTAGCCAAAAAGGTAATGTTAGTTATAATCACCCTTCAATTTGGCATAATAGCTTATTTATATAGCAATGATGAACGCTGGTTGATAACAGGTTTAATTATTGCATTTATGGTTTGGTTTATTACTGAATGGTTTTACGGAATTTATAAAATTGGTATAACATCCAATCTAACGAGTAGATTAAGAGCCATAAACAATGGAAATGCAAGAAAAGTATTTTATGTTTACACAAAAGAGATTAATAAAGCCGGTATTGTAGAAACAAAAATTCATAGAAAATACACTAAAAACCGAAAAGAAGGCGAATGGTTTGCCCTTTGGTTTTGGGAGGT
>JAHDDA010000019.1:1806-13970 GCA_020629595.1 Chitinophagales bacterium | reverse complement strand
CTAAGCATATCTTTCAATAATATCTTTTACTACGTTAGGAGCAATTTTTGGAAACACAATTCTTTCAGCTTTTCCATTTTGAAGCCAGTTTATAATTACCTCTTTTGCTTTTATAGATAAAGAATGAACCGAAGGAACTCCAAATTCTTTAAGTGCTTCTGCGTTACATTTTTGTTCAAATTGTTTTTTCATTGGAATAACCAACATTTTTTTACCCAAAAATAAAAACTCAGACGTAGCCATAAAGCCAGCACCACTTATTGCTCCTTTACAAGTTTCAATACTTTCTAAAAATGCCTTATTATCAAAAGGATGTAGTAAAATATTTTTATGCCATTCTTTTGTTTTTACTTTTTTACTGAAAATATGAAACTTAACATTGAATTGACTTAAAAATTCTTTAAGTTTTTCTACACTGTAAAAAGGAAGATAAACAGCGTAATGATCTTTTACTACAGGATTTAAAGCTCTAACCTCTGGACGAATTATGGGCGTATAAATTTGTTCATCGTAGTTTTTATAATGAAAGCCAAAACGTGAAGTACAAGGAATAAACCAATTGATAAACCATAACGCTAACAAATCTGGATAAGGTCTAGGAGTTTTCCACTTTAATAATGAAGCCTGATGTGATAGATGAACACACTTTGTATGTTTCATTTGTGCCGACCAAGCCGAAACTGGTTCAAAATCGGAGATTACCAAATCATAATCATTTACGGGCAACATATCAGCATCTCTAAAAGCAAGAGGAACATTTAAGTTTTTAAAAGTTTGCCAAAAGTCAAAGCCACCTTTAGAACCAAAAGTATAGCTTATTCCCTTCATTTTGTATTTAATCGGATAGTTAAGGGGGATTTTACTTTTTTTAGCTCCACTTACAGCAATATCTAAATCTACCAATTTTTGCAATTCAGGAATTATTGCCTGAGCTCGGCTAAAATGCCCATTACCTGTACCTTGAATTGCATATAAAACTTTCATCTTAAAAATTAGGTAAAATTTCAAATTAAAGATAAAGAAATTGTAAACTTATTCAAAGATTACTTCATAAATAAAGATAAGAAAATAACAATAATGATATTGGAACAAATAAGATAATAAGCACTAAAATATTAAGAAAAAGTGCTAAAAATCTATGTTGATTTTTATTTATTATTCCCAAAACACTGAAAACAACTGAAGATAAAAAAGGTATAGTTAAGGTTATAATTACAATTTTTGTTAAGCCTGTAATTACTGTCGTTGATGTATCACCCCCTAAACTGTTAATAGCTTCAAATTGTTGTCTAAATAATGAAAAAAAGTAAATTTCAAAAATCACTTTTAAAAGCAATAACAAAATCGAAATTACAATATAAATTGTAGAAAATTTAGTTTTCATAAATTGTAATTCTGGAAATAAAAAAGGACACATTAAAAATGCGTCCTCTTCAATTGTTTTTTTAATTCATAACACTTGTTTGCCTACGAATTGATTCTTTATGAATTGATGCGAACAAGTCCTTCAAAAACTCTTCTGTTAAGCCACTTTCTGCACCAGCTTCCATTCGATTATTTACAACTCTATCCCATCTATCTTTTTGTAAAATAGTAATATTATTCTCTTTTTTACAAACACCTATTTCTTCACAAACTTTCATTCTTTTAGCTAAAACAGCTAACAACTCCTTATCAATACCATCAATATTATCTCTAAGTTCATCTAGTTTATCTAAGAAAACTTTATTATCTGTTTGGTTATCACGCAATACTAATCTTTCTTTAATTTCTTGTAAAACTGCAGGCGTAATTTGCTGTTTCGCGTCACTCAATGCCTTGTCAGGATTACAATGCGACTCAATCATTAAGCCATTAAAATCAAGGTCTAAAGATTTTTGAGAAACTGGCTCAATTAAATCTCTACGTCCTGTAATATGGCTTGGATCAATAATAATTGGTAAGTTAGGAATTTGACGTTTTAACTCAATTGGAATTTCCCAATGTGGTTTATTTCTGTACTTACTATGTCCATAAGTAGAAAAACCACGATGAATTGCTCCAACTTTATTAATACCAGCGGCATTAATTCTTTCCAATGCACCAATCCATAATTTCAAATCTGGATTAATTGGGTTTTTTACCAATACTGGAATATCTACTCCACGCAGGGCATCGGCAATTTCTTGAACGGCAAATGGATTAACAGACGTTCTTGCACCAATCCATAAAATATCAATTCCTGCTCTTAACGCTTCATAAACGTGAATAGCGTTGGCTACTTCTGTAGTAACTGGCACACCTAAAGTTCTACCAGCATCTTTTAACCAAGGCAAGCCCTCACGCCCCACTCCTTCAAATGAATTTGGTCGAGTTCTTGGTTTCCAAATGCCTCCACGCAATACGTCAATATTTGTTCCCTTTAAACCCATTGCTGTTTCCATTACCTGCTCAGGTGTTTCAACACTACAAGGTCCTGCAATTAAAATTGGACGTTCATTTCTCAATCCCCAATCTTTTAATAATGAGATGTCTTTTAAATTATGGCTCATTTTATATAGTTTTCAATTTTATATTTGAAATCTTATTCAGATTCCAGTTCATCAATTTTATTGTATGTTTTTTTTATCTTTCTTTCAATGATTTTATCTGTAAATAGAATAAGAAAAAGACCAAAAAGATTAAATGGGATATAGGCAATAAGTAAATATTTAACCCAGCTAACAGACCAAAAAAAATAAAACATTAAACCAGCAATAATAGTTCTAATTGCGTAAGCCAATAGCTTTTGTTTTTTATAAATTGGATTGCTTAGTTGCTGATATTCTTTATTATTGGCTAATTCATTTTCTAGTTCCTTTTTTAGCTCTTCTTTCATTTTATTATCCTTTTTATTTCATTAGCTTTTCTCATTTTATGAAGTAAATCATCTGAATTATTATCTTCTAAAATTAAGTCTCTAAACTTAATCATATTTTCAATATATGTGTTTAAAACCACCGATAAGTTTTTAGCATTTTGCTTAAAAATTGGTTCCCACATTTCGGGCGAGCTTTTTGCTAAACGAACTGTCGATGAAAATCCTCCTGCTGCCATATCAAAAATTGCTTGCTCATCTTTTTCTTTATCTAAAACTGTTTCGGCTAAAACAAAGGAGCTTATATGTGAAATATGAGAAACATAAGCTGCATGTAAGTCGTGTTGTTCTGCTCCCATAAATTTAACTTTCAACCCAATGTCTTTAAATAGTTTATGAGCAATTATTAATGCATCTTCATCAGAATTTTCTTTATCACAAATTATACAAATTCTACTTTTAAACAATCCTTTTAATGCAGCTTGAGGACCAGAGTATTCTGTACCTGCCATTGGATGTGCTGCAATGTAGCGGCTTCTATTTTTATGATTTTTTACAGCTTTAACCAAGGTGTTTTTAGTAGAACCTACATCTAAAACAATAGCACTTGGTTTTATTTTATTAAGAACTTTTGGTAATAACTTTTCAGAAACATTAACAGGAACAGCAATAAGAATTAAATCTGAACTGCTAACTGCTTCTTCAAAATTTTCAATTTTAGTTACAATTCCTAATTGATTTGCGACTAAAGCATTTACTTTATTTTTTTCAACTCCAACTAATTCTTTTACCCAATGAAGTTCCTGTAAATCATAGGCAACACTACCACCAATTAATCCCAATCCAATAACTGCTACTTTCATAAACTACAATTTTAATTGAGATTTTATTCTACTGTATGCTTCAGTTAATCTTAATACATTAACACATAAAGAAATTCTAATATATTGTTCTCCTTGTGAGCCAAAAATAAACCCTGGTGTTATAAAAACATTTGTTTTTTCAAGTATTAGGTCTGATAAAATTTTACCCGAACTATATTTTTCAGGAATTTTAGCCCAAACAAACATTCCAACTCCATTTTTATCATATTCACATTCTAAAAAATCTAAAATTGAACAAGCAATTTTTTTTCTTTTTCTGTAAGTTTCATTTTGTAGTTTATGCCAATTTTTGTCATTGTTTAATGCTTCAATAGCACCTGCTTGTACAGCTTTAAACATACCAGAATCAAAGTTGGTTTTCACTTTCATTATAGTATCAATGTAATCACTTCTGCCTACCAACATTCCTACTCGCCACCCTGCCATATTGTGCGACTTGCTTAGTGAGTTTAACTCTATTGCAACTTCTTCAGCTCCTTCAACACAAAAAATACTTAATGGTGTTTCATTTAAAATTAAACTATATGGATTATCATGAACCAATAATATTTTATGTTGATTTGCAAAATCAACTAATTCTTTAAAAATAGAATAACGAGCATTGGCACCAGTTGGCATATTAGGATAATTGATCCATAATATTTTAATTTCATTTTCTTTAACCAACTTTTCTAATTCTTCAAAGTTTGGATACCAATTATTTTCTTTAGCTAAGGTGTAAGTTATAGATTTTGCTTGTAGTAAATTAGCAACTGAGGCATAGGTTGGGTAACCTGGATTGGGGAATAAAACGGCATCTCCAACGTTTAAAAATGCCATTGAGATATGCATTATTCCTTCTTTACTTCCCATTAAAGGAACAAAATGTAACTTTTGCGTATCAACTTTATAAGTTTCAGCATACCAATTATTCATTGCTTTTTTCAAGGCTGGTATGCCTCTATAAGATTGATAACCATGCGTATTTTTTACTGTTGAATTGGCAGTTTCTATTAGCTTGTTGATTGTTGATGTTGAAGGAGTTAAATCTGGGTTACCAATTCCAAGATTTATAACATCTTTACCCTCTTCATTCATTTTAGCAATTTCTGCCAATTTTATAGAAAAGTAATATTCTTTAACTTCACTAAGTCTATTTGCTGAGTTAATAATCATCAATTATATTTTTCTATATTTTCTACCAGCAAAATATTTACCTAAAACCCTTACTTCAGAAATTTCTGTTTCTAAATCTATCATTACAGCTTCAAAATGCTTAATGGAGCTACAATCTATATCAACGATAAATGAATATTCCCATTCACTACCAATTACAGGCAATGATTGTATTTTGGTTAAATTAATGTTATGCTCAAAAAACTTAGATAAAACCATACTCAAAGCACCTGTTTGGTGTTTTAAATTAAAATGTAATGAAATTTTATTAAAGTTGGGTTCTGTATTTTTATTATGAATAATTAAAAACCTTGTAAAGTTCCTTGAATTAGATTCAACTCCTCTTTCTAGTATATTTAAACCTAGGCTTTCTGCTGCGTGAAAACTAGCTATAACTGCAATGTCTTTTCTATTATTTTGTTTTAAATCTGCTGCACTGAGTGCCGTATCTGCAGTTTCTATTAGTTTTATATGAGGATAGTTATCAAAAAACTCAAGACATTGTAACAAAGCCATTGGATGAGAGTGTACTTCTTGTATATTCGCCAAATTTGTACTTTCATTGCCCAATAAACAATGTTCAATTCTTAAATAAACTTCACCAATAATTTGAAATTTTGAACGTAACAAATGAGTATAGTTTGGAAGTATTGTACCAGCAACCGTATTTTCTATTGCTACAACTCCATAAACATTTTCAGTTTCGTGCATAGTTTTAAATAACTCGTGAAAAGAAATACATTCGTGTATTTTCAACTCTTCCCTTTCTCCAAAATATTTATAGGCAGCAATTTCATGATATGAGCCTTTGAATCCTTGAATGGCTAATTCAACCATATTATACATTTAAACAAACTGTAAATATATAAACTGAATAAGGAGGAGTAAATAACAATACTGTAATTAAAAAGAAAAATATTTAAAAAAAGCCACTAAAAAGTTAAAAATGTGTAATAAAATATGAATATCCTTAAATTTTGATAAATAGCTATATTTAATATACTCTAAGCTTTGCCTCTTTAATTTTTAAAAGAAGCCATTTTTTTTCTATCATTCTAGTTTCAAGCACTTTCACTTCTAAATTCTCAATTTTTTTAAGAGAAGTATATTTTAACTTCGATAATTTTAAGATATTAGCTATGGAATCAATAAATAATTTTTTTCTATTTGCACCAATACTTGAATTTCTTCTCACAAAAACCCTAAAAGAATCAGCATGATTTTTCAAAATTTCAAACTCATTCTCTTCATAATAAAGTTTCAGTAAAAGCATTTTCGTTTTTAAGGCATAAAAAACATCATTAAACTGAACCTTGTTCAAAGTTTTATGAGCTCGTTCAAAATCTTGCTCGGCAAACAATAAATAGGCTTTGTTATAATTAAATGCCGTATCCTCAATATTTTTTTCTAATTTTTTTTTGTAATCATCAATAAATCTATGTGCCCAAAAAAACTCTTTTTGTTGAACTGCAACTGAAACAATGTTCAAATATTCATGATGAGAAATTTTACCTTTTTCTAATAATACATCATTTGAAAGTAATATCTTAAACAATTTAAACATTTCGTCAAAATACTCTTCTTGTCCATTATTCACTTTTCTAACACAATAATTAATGGCATATACATAATGATCTCTAACTTCAGATTGAGGAAAATTGTCAATATACGTTATTATTAGTTCCCTTAAATTAGAAAAATGTATTTCGTTTTGTGGTTCAAGTAAGCCTAATAAAATTGAACCATAAATCCTAATTACGGGTTGATTATAAAAATCATTTTTCAATATATCTTCCAAAGTGTCTTTTAGCATAGTATTGTCGAAATCTTCACTTTTATGAATATTTCTATTAACTATTGCACATAAATATCTCACTCTTTCAGCCTTGTAAAAAATATCTAATTCGTTGACTGCTTCCTTTATACTATTATTAAATGTAACAGGATCTTTTTTGTACATAAAATCATTTTCCTGACGTTTTACTAAATAGGCATCAAGAAAAAATATTCCATTTCTATGTGGAGATTTTGACATTTGCTTATTAGTTCTTTTCATAGTTGAATTAAACATTTTAGATAACTCTAATTGATTTAGCTTTCTCATTAATAAAGAAGACTTGAGTATTTCTCTTTCTTCTAACTCTTCCAAAACAAGATATTCTTCAATTATCTTAAGAAGGAAACTTTGTGCGTAAGCAAGTTTTTTTTCATCAAAATTCAAATCAGGATAAATATGAAAAAAAACTCTCTTTTTTGAAAGTAAATCATCGTCTATAAATGATTCAATATTATCTACTAAATAACTAAATAAATCGGTCAACTCTTCTCGTGTATTATGAAAAGGAGAGATTAACATTTTATGAATATTTACAATTTGAGGTTTTTTTAATTGCCTTACAACCTCTATAAGTTTGCTTTCTTTCATTTTCAAAGAAATTAAAGTACTTGAAAAACTTCAAATTTAATACAAAAAAAACGGCGGTGCACAAAAAGCCAAAAATTAAACAATAAATTAATTTTCAATTAATTACAAATTTAAAAAAAATTAAATTAATGTATTTAATACAAAAAACAATCAAAAAAATAGCTTGAAAATAACCAAAAAATGTACTAAAAAACAATAAAAATTAGTTTGATATTTGTGAAAACAACTAAGAAATATTATTAATTATCTTATAAATTTTAAACTATGAAAAATTCAATTTCAAGTAATTATGGAAAAAAGCCCCTGATAAACAATGACGTTACCGATCGAAGTATGCACGAAATAAGAGACTATTTTGTTAAGTGTGAAGCCGACATCTACAAACGCAATCAATTTATTTACAGAGAATCTAATTCAAGCGAGGCTATTTACTACATAGAAAAAGGTCAAGTAATTCTTAGTGAAGTAAATGAAGATGGAAGAGAAGTTATAAAATCTATAATGAGACCAGGACAAATTTTTGGTGAGCAAGCATTAGCAGATATACTAACAAGAGAAGAGAGAGCAAGGGTTAAAATTGAAACATTAATCAGATCAGTAAATGTTAATACTCTTAAAAGAGATATGCAAAATGATTCGAATTTGGCTATGCAAATAAACAAGTCAATTATAAATAAGATGTATGATGTTCAAAATAGATGGAAATCTCAGGTTTCTTCTGTTGCAAAAGATCGTATTATCGAGTTCATTTTAGAACTTGTAAGAAAAGATGGTAAAAAAGTTGGGTATGAATATGTAGTTAGAAATACACTAACACATATGGAAATGGCTAACTACTTAGGAACTTCACGTCAAACAGTAACTGTTGTTTTAAATGAACTAAGAGATAAAGACCTAATTTATTTTGACAGAAAAAGGCTTTTAATTAGAGATTTAGAGACATTAAACCTTCAAAAAGGAGCTTAATTTGTTTAAAATTTGATAATTTTACTTTTTTTAAAACCAATATTCAATGAAGTTTATTAATTTTATAGTTACAAACATTCTACTACATAAAAGTATTGTTGTAGAAGAAATAATCAATTAATTTAAATATGTATAAGGCAAATATATTCCTATTTTTCTTTGTTTTCTTGAGTTTAAATATTTGTGCTCAATCAACTAATGAAACTACCCAACCAATAATTATATCTGATGAACCCGACAATGGTAGTTGGGTTGAGATGGAAATCATTGATGGTTGTTTAGATATTCAAACAGATGATGAATTTGATGAAGATGGAGATGGTGTTTTTGAGTCCCATCCAAATTTTAGAATTTCATTAACAGATGAACAAATAGCTCTCGACAAAGAAGAATTTCATTTAGAAATAAGTGATGGTACTAAAGTTTTGTTAAGTGGATATCTATCGAACTTGCAAAGCTCTACACCACCTCTTATATTTTCAGATGTTGAATTAGGTATTTATACAATTCACATTATTAGTAAAGATGAAACTTACGAGTGTATGATGAAAGTAAGTTTTGTAAAAGTTATGGACTAATTCATATTAATATAAAAATTTTTAAGCACCTGTTTGATTTCAAGCAGGTGCTTTTTTATTTTTACACTTAAGCAATTTAATAAATTATGAAACTTAGAAATAATTGGACTTTTTCAGAAGCAAATGAAATATACAACACCCCACTGCTTGAATTAATTTTCCTTGCAAATAAAACACATAGAGAATATTTTGACGCTTCAAAGGTGCAAGTTTCTTCTCTATTATCTATTAAAACTGGAGGATGTCCTGAAGATTGTGCCTATTGCCCCCAAGCAGCAAGATATAATACAGGCTTAAACGCCCACAAAATGATGGATGTTAAAGATGTAGTTTCTAAAGCAAAAATAGCAAAAGAAAATGGTTCTTCAAGGTATTGTTTGGGTGCTGCCTGGCGTGAAGTAAGAGATAATAGAGATTTCGATAAAGTAGTAGAAATGGTTTCTGAAATTAACGCTATGGATATGGAAGTGTGTTGTACACTTGGAATGATTACTGAAGATCAAGCAAATAGACTTAAAGAAGCAGGACTTTACGCTTACAATCACAACTTAGATTCTTCTAAAGATTTTTATAAAGATATTATTTCAACTAGAACCTATCAAGATAGGTTAGACACTTTAGGAAACGTGAGGTCGGCAGGTTTAACAATTTGCTCAGGAGGAATTATTGGAATGGGAGAAAAAGATGACGATAGAGTAAAAATGTTGGTTACTTTAGCCAACTTAGAGAAACATCCAGAGTCTGTGCCAATAAATGCTCTAATTAGTGTAGAAGGTACACCATTAGAAAAACAAAAGAAAATCCCTATTTGGGAAATGATTAGAACCATTGCAACTGCAAAACTTATGATGCCTGCTTCTATGATTAGACTTTCTGCAGGACGAATAAATATGTCAGATACAGAACAAGCATTATGTTTCTTAGCTGGAGCAAATTCAATTTTTGCTGGTGACAAATTATTAACTACACCAAACCCCAATACTTCTGATGATAAAAAGTTGTTTGAAATATTAGGTTTAACACCTATGCAAGCCTTTGAACACAAAGCTATAAGAGAAGAAAAAAGAAAATTAGAACAAGAAGAAGTTTAGTACAAGCTATTAAATATACTTATTATGAAAAAAGCCTTACTATTATTTTTGATTATTGCAAATTTAAGTATTTACTTAAATGCTCAACAGGCAACAGAAACAATTCGTGTGCACGACAAAGTTGATATGACTTGGTATGGTGCTTATGACCAAATGGGATATTTTCCAGATGGAAGTAAAACTTATGAGCAAATATTACTTCACTACACAATGGGATGTGCCTCTGGTGGATGTTCAGATTGGGATTATACTACTAAAATTGAACTTAGATTACCAACAGGACTAATGGATTCTACTGTTGCTAATTTAGATACAATTTCAACAAATCCAATGCAGGTAGATACAACTTGGAATGTTTTTGAAGTAATTGAACCAATGGAATTGGCAAGAGTAATTACGCCTTATGGTGGCTATATGGCTCAGGGTTCAAACGGGTACAATAATGATTGGGAACATACACACACATTTGACATTACCGACTTTGCGTATTTACTTAAAGATTCGTTAGAAGTAAGAGCTTTTTATGATGGTTGGTCTAGCGGTTTTTCAGTAACCTTAGATTTTGAATTTACAGAAGGAACGCCACCTAGAGAAGTTCATTCAATTCAAAATATTTACAAAGGTGGTGCTAACTATCAAAATTCAATACAATTTGAAACTGAATATACTTCAGAAAAAAATGTAAACATCCCTGCTAATATTCAAAGTGCCAAAATGAGAATTATTCCTTCTGGACACGGATTTGACAACAATACTAGTTGTGCAGAATTTTGCCAAAGAAGGTATTACTTAAATGTTAACAATGAAGAAGTAGCCAATGTAATTATGTGGGACGACCAGTGTGGCGAAAATCCTATTTATCCTCAAGGAGGAACTTGGCTATATGATAGGGCTAATTGGTGTCCAGGAATGCCCGCCAAAATACATGAACATGAAATTACTAATGAAATTATTGCAGGTCAAGAGAACTCTATTGATATGGATTTTCAAAACATCTCTTGGTCTGGAAATCAAGCTCCTTACTACATTTTATCTGCACAACTAATTACTTACACAGAGCCTATTCCTGATACAGACTTGGCAATTAGTAAAGTTATTGCACCAAATAATGATGAAAATTACTCAAGGTATAATCCAATTTGTGGAAACCCTATAATTGAGGTTGCCAATTATGGCGATAAGCCAATTACAAGATTTATTGTAGAGTATGGAATAGAAAGAGCAAATTTTGAACCAGCGCCTTGTTTTTATGAATGGACTGGTTTGTTAGCACAAGGAGCAAAAGAAGAAATAACCTTGCCACGTTTTGAATGGTTTGATGTTGATTTAGAGAATCCAAAGTTCTATGCTGAAGTCTTAGAAATCAATAATGGTTTTGACGATATGAGACTGAACAACAGAGTAGAAACTAGTTTTGAAATAACACCAAAACTAAGTTCACAGACCAAATTAATATTGAGAACCAATAATTCTCCACAAGAAACTGATATGTTTTTATACGATGAAGATGGTGAAATTGTTGATTCTCAAACAGATTTTGAAAATTCAACTAATTATGAATATCAATGGGTTTTACCTTCGGGCTGTTACACGCTTGAGGTTCTCGATAACACTCCTTCTGGTGGCGATGGCTTATCTTGGTGGGCAAATAATGAAGGAACTGGATGGGTGCGAATTTACGATAGTCAAAATAACCTAATTGAAGATTTTAATCCCGATTTTGGAGCATTTATAAAGTATAATTTTACGGTTGGCTATAACTTAGGCGAAAGACCAGAGCCGAATATTGAATGTACCGATATTACAAATCCTGACTTAGTAGATCCACTTTCAAGTATTGAAAATGATTTGGAATTAGCAAACATTAATATATTCCCTAATCCTTCAAATGGAAATTTTGCAATTGATGCTACTGATTATTCAGGAGGAGAAATTTCGATTTTTAACATACAAGGAAAGTTAATTTATACAGAAAATGCTATTGGTGTAAATAACTTAAACCTTGATTTAAATAATGGCTTGTATTTTGTTAAAATTCAAAAGGGAAATGTAGTTACAACTACTCCAATTACAATAATTAAAGAATAAATAAATGTGTAAAAAAATTATACTTTTATCTATTTTGTTGAGCTGTTTTTCTTGTTCAAAAGACGATAATGACAAAAGTAATTTAGCTATTACTTTATTTGAAGTTGTTCAACTTGATACTGAATTATTTTTTTCCTTTCA
>JAHDDA010000019.1:0-1706 GCA_020629595.1 Chitinophagales bacterium | reverse complement strand
AAAAGGGCTTAGTTTCAACAATTGGAGATATATACAATGTTTTAAGAGGAATAATTGTAAAAGAACCCAGTAAAATGGGCTTATTTACCAAAGCCTTTTACGAATACTTTTTACAGATTGGTATAAGAGATGGAGAAAGTTTAAGTGATGCAATTTTGCGATCTGAAACTTTTAGACAATGGAAAGAAGATAATATTGATAATTTTGGCGACGGCAGAGACGATGACGAATATTTAGTAAATACATTTTTAGATAATGTTCACTTAACTAATTATGACATAAAAGAAATTATAAATGGACGAAAGTTGTGGGACGAAGACAGTGGAGATATTGAAGATAGTTTAGAACAAAATAACGATGAAGCTACAAGAAAACACTTAGATAAAATGGCTGATTATTCAGATTTAAGTCTTGAAGAACTCTTAGAAAGAATGGATGAAGTTTTGAAAAGACAAAAATCGAAACACTCAGGTGGAAGCCACTGGGTAGGAACAGGAGGCATTTCTCCTTACGGTCATGGTGGTGCAGCAAAAGATGGCATTAGAGTTGGCGGTTCTGGTGGAGGGAAAATGGCAAGAAAAATTATAAATGATCGTAAATATTTTCCTGTAGATAAAAAAGCAATATTAAACGATAACAATGTAGATGCAGCTTTGGCAGCACTCAAAGGAATTTTTGAAGAAAGTTCAAAAGAAATTTTAGATGTTGAAAACACCATAAATAAAGGCTTAAAAAGAGGTGGACTTTTTATTCCAGAAATAAAAAATGAGCAAGATAAAAAACTTCAAGTTTTATTATTTATAGACAATGGTGGCTACTCAATGGATCCTTACATCAAAACGGTGCAAACGCTTTTTAAGAAAATGAAAACTCGCTTTGCTCACGATTTAGAAACCTACTATTTTCACAATACCATATATGATGTAGTATTTTCAGATGTTTATAGGTTCAAAAGAGTAAAAATTGAAAAAATATTAAAAAAAGATCCCAACTATCGAGTATTTTTTATTGGCGATGCAGCAATGGCACCCTACGAAATTAATAGAGTATCGCTTCAAACATATAAAAACTTAACCAAACACTTTAAAAAATCTGTTTGGCTCAATCCAGAACCAAAACATTATTGGCAACATACTTTTACAACTCAAGTTATAAAAGAATATGTTCCAATGTTTCCGCTTACTCCAAAAGGAATTGAAGAAGCTGTTTTGAATATGAATAAAATTTCTAAATAAATTTACGTGAATATTTTATCGAATCCACATTTTAGACACTTTAGTAAGTTTATAATTCTTGTTCCTTTGTTAATTGGAATTTTTAACTTTTTAGACTTACAATATGATTTACTCAACAAAATTCAACCACATCTTGGAAACTCATTGATTTTACTAATACTTCAGGGCATAGCTTCAATAATTGCCTTAGTAATTGGTTTGTTATATTTGATAAATAACAATAATATTAGTAGCACAAAAAAAGTTATTTGGCTTATTCTATTTTTGTTATTTACCTCAATCTCCATTCCAGCGTATTGGTATTTTAACGAAAGAAAAAAATTAACTAATCGATGAAATTAAAATTATACCAAGTAGATAGTTTTACAGAAACCCTATTTAAAGGAAATCCTGCTGGGGTTTTACTTACCGAAACCTGGCTAAGTGATGAATTAATGCAAAAAATTGCTAACGAAAACAATCTTTCTGAAA
>JAHDDA010000348.1 GCA_020629595.1 Chitinophagales bacterium | reverse complement strand
GCTCTACCACTAATATCACTCCAACTGCGTTCAGAATAATTGAGTTGTTGCATACGTAAACCCCAATGCAATATTAAGTGGGTTCGCTTTCGGCTTCTAAATTTCCAAACAATAGCAGGTTCAAGGTATAAACCAGGTGCTTCATTTTCTCGTTCGTCATAACCTCTATGAACCATTCCACCACCAATATCTAAAGAAAAATATGGAATATGACTTCTGAAAGGCTGATTATATCTTGCCCTAAAATAAACAGCCGAAACACCTTCTGGAGTGTATTCGCTAACAGAATAGCCTAAGCCCAACTGCCATTGGGGGCTTACAAAATATTGTAAAGTGTATTGTATGGAAACACCCAATTCTCCAAAACCATAATTATCACGCACCCAAGTAGTTGAAGTCATAAATTGGTGATTTATTCCCTCGGATTGATGTTTAAATACCTTTAGATATTTGGGTAAATACTTTGGTTTTCTTTCCGTTTTTTGAATTTGTGAAACTTCATTTTGAGCCAAACCCACACTTACACCTTCAGTATTTATAATGTAAAGCGAATCAGTGTTCATTTTGATAATAAAACCTTTAATTTCTTTACCATCCTTTAAACTCACAATATCTTCATATTCATTTTCTTGTGCTATTATCGTATGATGAGTAAAAAATCCAAGAAGAAAAAACAATAAGTATAATTTTACTTTCATAAGAAATGTAATTTTGTAGTTCAAAATTAAGCATTCTAAAACTATGAATATTTTATTACTTGGAAGTGGAGGACGTGAACACGCTTTTGCCTTAAAAATTAGTCAAAGCTATTTATGTTCTCAGTTATTTATTGCCAACGGAAATGCAGGTACAGCTCAATGTGGTAAAAATATTGATGTTTCTCCAACAAATTTCGATGCTTTAAAAACTTTTTCATTAGAAAATGGAATAGAAATGTTGGTTGTAGGTCCAGAAGCACCTTTGGCTGAAGGTGTTCGGGATTTTTTTGAGGCTGATGATGCTTTAAAACACATTCCTGTAATTGGACCAACACAAAAAGGAGCAATGATGGAAAGTTCTAAAGATTTTGCGAAAGAGTTTATGCAACGCCATGATATTCCTACGGCAGAACACAAAACTTTTGATGGCACTCAATTGAATTTGGCAATTGCCCACATTGAAGCCGATAATTCTGGAAATCCTATTGTGTTAAAAGCCGATGGTTTAGCGGCTGGTAAAGGTGTAATTTTAGCCCAAAGTAAAGATGAAGCTATTGCAGAAATTAAAGAAATGTTGGGCGGAAAATTTGGTGAAGCAAGTGCTAAAGTAGTGATTGAAGAATTTTTAGATGGAATTGAATTTTCGGTTTTTGCTTTAACCGATGGCAAAAATTATAAAATCCTACCTACGGCTAAAGATTATAAAAGAGTAGGAGAGGGAGATACAGGTTTGAATACAGGAGGAATGGGGGCAGTTTCGCCAGTTCCTTTTGTTACTGAAAAATTAATGCAAAAAGTAATTGCCGAAGTTGTAGAGCCAACCGTTCAAGGACTTCAAGCAGAAAATATTGATTACAAAGGATTTATTTATTTCGGATTAATAAACTGTGCAGGACAGCCAAAAGTAATTGAGTACAATTGCCGAATGGGAGATCCAGAAACAGAAGTTGTTTTTCCATTAATTGAATCTGATTTGCTTGAGTTATTTATGGCAGTAGCCAATAACACATTAAACGAAAAAGAACTGAAAGTAAAAGAACAAACAGCAGTTACCATAATTCTTGCTTCGGGCGGTTACCCAGAAAAATATGAGAAGGGAAAAGTAATAACTGGTATTGATGAAGTAGAAGATAGCTTGGTTTTTTGTGCAGGCGTTCAGCAAAAAGAAGGTAATTTAGTTACAAGTGGTGGGCGTGTAATTGCTGTAACTTCTTTGGCAAATGATATGAAAACAGCCTTAGAAAAGTCGTATAAAAATGCTGAAAAAATAAAATTTGATAAGAAATTTTGCCGAAAAGATATTGGGTTTGATCTTTAACATCCTTCATCCATTATCTAACATCTATCAGAATGTAATAAAATTAGTTGTAGTTTTTATTGAATAAAATTTTTAGAATTTACCAAATTGATTATTTTTATTCAAAAATTCTTAAATTAAGTTGTTCGTCTGTTTTTCGATAGATGATAACTGATAGATGTTAGATGTAAAAAATGGGCGAACAAAATGTAATTCTTCCAAAAAGGAAAAAACAGATACAAGATTTTGTAAAACACGTATTGCGTGATACACGTGCGTTGGAAAAAATGCTATATGAAAACTTATTTGAAACTGACACCATAAGAATTGGTGCTGAACAAGAGTTTAATGTAATTGATAAATATTATCGTCCTTTTTCCAAAAATTTAGAAGTACTTGATAAAATAAACAACGAAGCCTTTACTACAGAATTGGCTCGTTTTAACTTAGAATGTAACTTGCCACCTTTAGAATTTAAAGGAAAGTGTTTGAGTCAAATGGAGAAAACCACTTTGACTTTATTAGAGGAAGCAAGAGAAGCCGCACACGCATTTGATGCCGATGTAATAATGATGGGCATATTACCAACCATTCGTAAGTTTGATGTGGATATGAGTAATATTACACCAATTCCTCGTTACAAAGCCTTAATGGAAAGTATTTTAAAACTTCG
>JAHDDA010000347.1 GCA_020629595.1 Chitinophagales bacterium | reverse complement strand
TAGAAACTTTGAATACCAAGTGGCTTGTGTATTTAGAATTTAGTGGCGTAAAATCGGAGGTAATTGGAAAAAATATTTTCGATTTTTTTTGGATTCCACGACAAATAAAAAAGGGCGTTAAAAAGTTACTTCAACAAAAAAAGGGAAACTTTGTTTTCCCCGAAATACAGTTAGATGAATTGTATATAAAAGCCAAAGGCTCTTACACCGAGAATGGTATTTTTATTACCATTGATGATATTAGCGTGGCGAAGAAAGTACAATTTGAATCGTTGAAAAAAATATTGAGGGCTCAAGAAATGGAACGTCGAAAAATTGCCAAAGAACTCCACGACGGCATTGGTCCTTTACTGTCGGCTTCTATTTTGCAATTAGATACTTTTTTGCTCGAAACCAACAATGAAAATTTACTAAGCGTAAAAGAAATTTTAGAAGATGTTTCAACCGAAATTCGTAATATTTCGCACAACCTTTTACCTGCTACTTTAATTGATTTTGGTTTAGTAAAAGCCATTGAATTATTGGTTGAAAAACTGAATAACAAAGCAAGTTGTTGTTTCAATTTTTACGCAAAAGGTCATTTTTTGGAACTCGAAAAACAAACTTCGCTTAATATTTATAGAATTATTCAAGAATTGGCAAACAATGTAGTTCGGCACTCGAAGGCAAAAAATTGTTTTGTACAATTAATAGAACACGAAGAAACCATACTTTTAACCATAGAAGATGATGGCATTGGGATAAAAGACTTTTCGACCTTAGCCCACAACAAACGAAAAGGTATTGGTTTTAGAAATTTACGAAGTCGAGTGCAAATTTTAGAAGGAACAATTCATATTGATACTGCCGAAAATAAAGGCTTACTAACCACCATTGAAATACCTTTACCGTATAACTTTGATGAATAATGATACAAGTTTTAATAGTAGATGACCACAAAGTGTTTAGAGAAGGAATTGCGACTTTGCTTGAAAAACACCAAAACATAAGCGTTATAGCTGAAGCCTCGAACAAGCAGGAAATATTTTTCAATCTTGAAAGTAAAAAAATTGATGTTGTTTTAATGGATATTTCGTTGAACAATGAAAACGGAATAGAATTGAGTAAACAGTTACTTGCTGAATACGAAAATTTACCAATTTTAGCCCTATCAATGCATAACGAACCACACTATATAATTGAAATGATAGAAGCAGGAGCATCGGGCTATTTACTTAAAGATACAGGAAGTAGCGAGCTTTGTGAAGCCATTGAAACAGTATTTAAAGGTGGCACTTATTTTAGGGGTAAAATTGCAGGTGTAATGCTTGACAAGTTACGCAATAAAACCATTAAAAAAACACCTTCAAAAGCCAATATTCCGTTATCAAAACGAGAAACGCAGGTACTAAAACTTATTGTTGATGAATATAGCAACCAAGAAATAGCCGATGAATTATTTATAAGCATTCGTACCGTTGAAACCCACAAACGCAACCTAATTGAAAAACTGGAAGTAAAAAATACAACTGGCTTGGTAAAATATGCCATTAAACATAAGATTGTGGAGATAAATTAATGAAACTAAGCAAAAACCACAACCCCAAAACTAAGTAAATCACGTAAAAATAAGCAAAATAACCATTTTTAAAAATCGGTAAAATTGCTCTAAAAAACCCCCTTACAACAACTTCATATTTGTATTAATTATTTAACCGTAATTATTTGCAAAAATGAAAACATTATCAACTATTGAAAAAAACAAAATTGATAATGCTGTAATAGTTTTTTTCAGTAATACAAACAACGAACAGGCATTTTCAAGCATTTACAAAAACTACTACCAAAAAGTATATGCTTTTGTAATCAGCAAAGTAAAAAGTATTGTTACCGCCCAAGATATTACGCAAGAATGTTTTATTAAAGCACACCAATATTTTAGTACAATAAAACAATTAAGTAGCCTAAAATCGTGGTTGTTTTCAATCGCCAATAACTTGTGTTTAAACTACTTTAAGAAGGTAAAGCAAGAACAAAAATCAGTTAAAAGTGGCAATATAGAATTACGCCTAAACCTGAAAGAATCATCAGAAGATCTAAAAGAATTTTTCTTTGCAATTTTAGATAAATACTTACCAAAAATTAAGCTCGAAGACCAACAATTATTAATTAACAAATACATTGAGCAAAAATCTTACGAAGAATTATCGGCACAATTAAAGTTATCTCATTCAGCTTTAAAAATGCGAATTAAACGGGCTAAAGAGCAAATTTACACACTAGCTTTACCCGAAATTAAACAAGAATTATCCTACTAAATTATAAACTCATTATTCCTTTAAAACAATGATAAAAGTAATCGTTCCAAACACTTTTGAAAGTGAAAATCACTGGTATCCGAAAGCCTTAAATGCTACCATTCACCCAATGATAGCTTTTTTTTTAAACTTAGATAAACAGCGAATCATAAATCGCTATTGCCACTTACACCCAAAAGTAAATAGGGCTTTTTTAGAAGAAATATTAAGCTATAAATGTCGCTATTTTTTGTGGTGTGGAGCTGATTTAATCAACTCAACATCGGCACAAGGCAACCGAAAAATGGTGGTAATTGAAAACAACTCTTGTCCTTCTGGGCAAAAATCAATGCCTTTATTAGATGATAATAAAGAACAAGGAAGCTACCGACTTTT
>JAHDDA010000346.1 GCA_020629595.1 Chitinophagales bacterium | reverse complement strand
TTATGTTAGAAATAACTTTTTTCTACGAAACAATTGAATACGGATTAATAAATTTTAAACATAACATATATAATTTTTAACTTTTATGAGCTTTGTGGACTGTTAGCTATCAACAATTATTATAACTTAGCAAGTTAAAAAATAATACAATGAAAAAGTTTTATTCAATACTGCTAATTACACTTATGCTTTTTTTAGTAGCCTGTAATTCTGGTGGCGAAGCTGGAAAAACAACCACAGCTGCAAAAGATAAGAGTTTGTTAAGTGCAGCAGACTTTAATGCTAAGTTAGATGAATTGAGCAATGAGTTTTTAATAGATTTAAGAACACATGGGGAGTTACATCAAATAGGACCAATTAAAGGAGCAAGAAATATTGATTTTAATGCTGGGCGTTTTGAACAAATAATTCCACGTTTACCAAAAGAACAACCAATTATGTTGTATTGTAAATCGGGAGGAAGAAGCGGAAAAGCAACGCAAATGCTAAAAGACGCAGGTTTTACCGAAGTATATGATTTAGATGGTGGAATTACTGCTTGGAAAGAGGCTGGCTTACAAGTAGAGGCACATCATCACCATCATCATTAAACAATAATTTGGTTTGGAAAACTTAAAATCGTTGGTTAGGGAACTAATCAGCGATTTTTTATTTTTTACCTAAAAAAGAAAGTCTCTATTTTTGTTGACAGTTGACAGTTGACTAATAAACTATATTAATCTTTAAAATGAACAAACTTAAATTTACATATACATTTTTAGCATTAACGTTGATGTTAGGTTTCTCTTCTTGTGGATACAATCAATTGGTAGAATTTGATGAAAGAGCCGATAAATATTGGTATCAAATAGAAGATGCTTACAATCGACAAAACGACTTAGTACCCTTGCTAATAAAACAATATCCAAACGCTAATACAAGCTATGTAAAATCCATAGAAAATGCACGTAAAGAAATTGCCGATTTAAGTATTGAAAAAGATGAAATTGCCATTGGTAAAATCAAGAAATACGTTAAGTTACAGCAACAATTAACTAAACCAGTAGATAGATTACTTAATGATATTTACAACGATATTAAAAACCTACCAAAAGGCAACCAAGAAAGAGAAAGCCTTAAAACCTTAGCATCGCAAATAATGGGTTCGCACAACCGTATTGGTTTAGCTTGCGATAGATATAACGATGTAGTTGATGAATATAACGAATATCAAAGTGGATTTATGCAACGCTTTACCTCAAGCAGTGCAGGTTTTCATCACAAAGAAAAATTAGATATTGATTTATTTGAAAGAAATTTTCCTGATTTTGAGGCTTTAGATCGTTCTAATAATAATTAACTTGTTTCAAAATGAAAAAACTAATACTCGTAATAACATTAATATCCTTTTCGGTATTGGCTTGTAAAACAAATAAAAAAGACAAAGCTATTAAAATAGAAGAAAGTCAAGATTTAGAAAATCGTGTTTGGCAATTGCTAAGTTTAGTTAATGAAAACGAAACAATAAAAGCTAAACAATTTCAAAGAATACCTGAAATTAACTTTTCTGTTAGTGAAATGAAAATTTCTGGTAATGATGGTTGTAATAGAATGTTTGGAAAAATTGAAAGTATAGAAAGCAATAGAATTAGTTTTGGTTCAATAGGAGGAACTAAAAAATATTGCCCACAAACTATGCAATTAACCAAGGCATTTTTAAAAGCTTTAAAGCTCACCTACAATTATAAAATTTCAGAAAATAAATTATCATTTTTTAATGAAAATAATGAGTTGTTACTAGTGTTTGAGTAAGCAATTTTATTACTTTCCAATATGAAAATATTTAGATACATATTTGCTATTTTTCAAGCATTAGTAACCTTAGCTTTTGGAGTTTTTTTAGCCACTTTATTTTACTTTCAAGCACAAAGTCCAATCAATATAATTCTACCAACACTCATTTTAGGAATTGCAATATACTTCAGTGTTTCGGTATTTTATGTTATAAGTAAAAGAGGAATAATTACAGCAATGACAGGAGATAATGCTACTTATGATTTAGATTTATTAGAACCAATTCCTGGCGATGGTGTACTAAAATTAACTCCCAAAAAATTAGAGGAATTATTTAACAATGAAGAATTAACATTCAGAAATAATACCACTATTTCTATTTGGGGCGATTGGGAAGGAAGAAAATTAAATTCAAAGCATATTATCAACTCTATTTCTTTTGATGGAAATACAAAAATTTTAAATATTGAGTTTGATGAAAATTATAAATTAGCAATAACAGAACCACGTCTTATTCTTACTTCAATCAGTTATATAAAAATAGCAAATGCCAAATCTGTAGTTTGGCAAACGCCTACAAAATTTAATTCGTTGAACAAATATGTTTATAAACACACAGGAAAGGAGATAATTACACAATCTAATACTAATTGGCAAGCACACAATTACGATATAGGTATTGGAATGAATGCAGTTTATTTGCAAGCATAAGAAGTCATTTGTATTAATTTTTCAATAATATTATGAACAAAACTTACAAAAAAGCATAATTTGCCACATTTAAGCTTTTTTAATATAAATACAACACAATTTTAGTTACTTTCCCCACAAATATTTTCGATATTTGTAACTCCATTCACACAATTTTTATTCCTTTACATTTTAAACTTTAAAAAACCCAATGGGG
>JAHDDA010000018.1:13680-16850 GCA_020629595.1 Chitinophagales bacterium | reverse complement strand
TCTAAACAACCATTTAAATCAATTCCTGACACAAAAAATGAAGTATTTGAACTTGGATTTACCAAAGGTGGAAGAGCAGTGATTTCATTATTCAAATCTATATCTGAAAAATACGAAAGTGTTACATCTGTACTTCCATTTAAACTTATTGAACTTAAATCAAAGCTTTCTCCTTCACAAATAGTTGGCGTATCTGAAGTAGAAAGATAATTTGGCACACAACCCGTAGGGCAATCAAAAGGTACATCAACAGTTCCATTGGCAATACAATTTAAGCCATTAAAATCAAAGCTCAAGTTGTAAGTATGATTTCCAATTCCATCGCCAGCAGAAGCTGTTTGCGATGCTTGATCCAAAGTAACAAAACCTAAACATTGTCCAACAACAGCAACAGAAGTTTCACAGGTATTTTCTCCACTAGTAGTTACATAATCTGAATAATTTGGTGTTGTAGGATTTGGATAAACCGTAATTGTAACTGAACCATTTAAAGGTGTTGCATTGGCATCTTCATTACAACTAGCTTCAACGTTAAAAGTATAAGCAATTGGATCGCACAAATTAGTATTTGCCAATGATGTTAAAATGGTATCTGCTAAAGCATTACCATCTGCATCAGTCCAAGTGTAAGTATAAGTGCTTGTTCCTCCACTAACATTAGCTGTCAATGCAGTTGTTGTTCCTTCACAAATTTCTAATTCAGTAGCCGAAATATCTAAAGTGTTTCCACAATCGGAGCAATTTTGAGCTAAAACTGCAACAGTAGAATCTATTTCACAACCTAAAGCATTTGAAGTTGTATAAGTAACATTATAAGTTGTTCCATCTACTAATTCTGAAAGTGTTAATGCTCCCGTTGAAGCATCAATACTTATTCCACCATCAACAGTAAAAGTGCCTCCACTATTTGTAATATTTGAAGGAACTAAGCTCGCACTTGGATCATTTGTACAAATATCAGCAAAGGTGAAAATTGGATCAATTAGCGGTATAATTTCAACTGTAATTACCGCTGTATTTGAAGGACATTCGCCATTAGCAACGAGTGTGTATTCAAAAATAAATGTACCTGCAGAATGACCTTCAGGATTAAAAGTTTCGGTTGCACTATCAAATGCTCCAGCATCAGGCGAGTCTGGAGAAATGGAAGCAACTGACCAAGTTCCTCCTGTTTCTGGAGTTCCACCTAAGCTACTAAAAAGGTTTATTATTGTAACATCATTACAAATTTGCCCTAAATCTACACTTTCCCCCGGATTAGGCAATGCAAAAACTTCTATTGAAATTGTGCTAGATGAAGGACAATTAACATCTGTTGGAGCTGGATTTAAGGTATAAGTTAATTCATAAACACCTGCATCAGCTCCTGTTGCATCAAAAGTTAAATCTCCATTGGTTAAAACAGCAGGGTTAGAACCAGTTGGTGTATTTGTAATTGACCAATCGCCACTTGCTGCCGTATCATCAATTAGGTCTAAATCAAGTGTTCCAGAATCATTACATAAATCTGAAGAAGCACCTAATGCTACACTTGGGCAGTTACAATCTTGAATAGTAATATCTACTGTGTAAGTTTGTTCTGGGCAGTTTGCTGTGGCATTTAAAACATAAGTATAAGTTACAGAACCAGCAGTTGCTCCGTTAAAATCTACATTTGTTGGGTCGGCAACTGAATCATCATTTTCATCATTCCAAGTACCAGTTGTATCACCATTATTAATTAAACTAGTTAAATCAACAATATTTGAAGTTGAAAAGCCTGTGGCATTACAAACATCGGTAGCTGATGTAACATCTGCTGAAGGTGGTGTTTCAAAGTTTAAAGTTACTTCAATTTCATAATTACAATTATTGGCATCTGTTAAAGTTTCAGTTCCTGTTGGGTTTGCTTCATTGTAAGTTGTTCCATTAACCACTACTTCATAACCATCACCTTCGCAACCATTGTATGTTTCTGTGTCATTTGGTGTAAGTGGATTAAAAGTTAAGTTTACTGTTATAAGTGAATCACAGCCTGTTGCATTTGAAAATTGACTTGTTCCTGTCGGTGTTGTTTCATCAAAGGTTTCTGAACCAAAAGTTACACTTTCTCCACTACCTGCACAAAAAGTAGCCGTAAAAGTATCTTCTAATAAAGTTGAAACAGTTAATACAACTTCGGCAGTATTTGTACAAGTTGTTGTTGAATTTTCGACTAAAGCATAAACCGTTTCTCCTTCACTATTATATGCAGTTATATCTGCAACTGGAATTGGTGTGCTTAAAGCACTGTCTTCAAACCAAGAAACAGTATTTCCTCCATCAACATCAATTGTGCTTTCAATACTTGTTAAATCAAAATTAGCATTAGGCGTTCCTCCTCCATTTGTAATATCACATTCTTCAATACTTGAATCTGTAACATTTGGTAGAGGCTCAAAAGTTAAGTCAACCGTAACCGTATAATCGCAACCGTTGGCATCTGTTATTGTTTCAACTCCAATAGGATTAGCTTCATTGTAAACAACGTTATCTGGCGAAACAAACTCAAATCCATCACCTTCGCAATGCGAACTTATTTGTGTAATATTTGAAGTAACTGGATTAAATGTTAAATCTATATCTACATTATAAGTACAACCATTTCCATCTGTTACAGTTTCAAAACCAGTAGGATTATCTTCATTATAAACGTTTCCATTTACGGTTACACTATATCCACTACCTTCACAACTAACTTCATTTTCTACTAAATTAGTAACATCTTCACAAGGATCTTCACATTCATAAGGTAAGGTAAAAGTAAAACGTTGACAATCTCCATTTACTTCATCATCAAATTCTGAGTTAAAAATTTCAAATGTTACACTTCCAGCTGTTGTTTCATTACTTAAATCTGGAATATTTCCGCTAGTAAAAGGAGCATTTCCATCTAAAGACCATTGAATTTCATATAAACCACCATTATCATTAAAATCAACTTCAATAGCACAATCGTTGTTAATTCCATCAGCATCTGTTGGGGCTAAAGCACCACCATAAAATAAAGAAATATCACCAAAAGCTTGAATAACAATTTCATCTACCAAAATGTAAGAATCATCATCACTTCCATCAAATCCATCACCATTCAAATCGCAACGAATAAAGCCGTAAACCGTTGGTGGATTTAAAGGATTTCCTAAACCATT
>JAHDDA010000018.1:2928-13580 GCA_020629595.1 Chitinophagales bacterium | reverse complement strand
CGCAACGAATAAAGCCGTAAACCGTTGGTGGATTTAAAGGATTTCCTAAACCATTGTCTGCTGGCACAGAACCACTAAAAGGAGTTATTGGTGGATTTGCATTATCTTCAAACCAAACAATATCATTACCATCTGCATTAAATAAGTTTGTGGAAACATCTATGTTTGCTTGTGAATCAACAAATAAATCACCATTATAATTGCCACAAACTTTTATGGTATCTACTCCTAAACTCGCTTCAGGGCAAGTGCAATCAATTACGTTTAAAGTAAATGTTTCTGAAACCGCATCACATAATGGATCAACTGGATCATCTGTTGTATAAGTGAGTTCAACTGTTTCAACTGTTGAACTTGCAGTAAAAGTTGTTTCATCAGCACTTAAAACTCCGCTGCCTAATGTTAAAGTCCAACTACCATCAATAAAAGTTCCATCTAGTAATTCAGAGTTTACATTCCAAGAACTCATATTTAATACTTCATCTGTGCAAATAGATTGAGTTTGGGTATCAAAACTTATAGTAGCATCATTTGTACAAGTACAGCTACAACTTAACGTTCCGCTTAAAGCACTTCCTGAAATACAAGGAGGAAAAACATTTTGTAATATTAATGAACCATCTTGTTGATCAGAAATATCAAAAGTTGTAAAATCGTAAGGAATATCGGTAGTACAATTCACGTTAGAAGGCGAAGGTACAGTTTCACATTCCACATTTCCAGTAGCTGTTGAAACGCTTAATACAGCAGTTGGCTGGCAAGCATCTGGATTTGTTTCAACAACAAATTCTGGATACAATTCAACAAATATTTCTCCTGCCGATACATAAGATTGATTAAGACAACAATAAATCCAGACATTAAAAGTATAAATTTCAACTTGGCAAGTGCTATTAGATAAGTTTGTTGTAAAATCCTCAACGTTTGAAGAAGTAGCATTTGGTTCATTACCATCGTTTGTCCAAATAAAATTGACAAATGTGTTATCTAAATCGGTAAACTGAATATCATTTTCAAAATCTGTTATATCAGTTGCACTAATTGTAGAACCCGAACATAATTGAATTGAACCTGAGGCTGAGACATCTACGCTTGGGCAATTTTTATCAAAAACATCAATGGTAATATTATTTTCACAAGCTGTATTATTATCATCTTGAACCATTAAAGTATATGGCACATCTGCTAATTGAAGTGTAAAAGTAACTGGTGTTGACTCTGCAACTGAAACAGGGTTACTATTTACAAGTGTTGCATCACCACTTAAAGTATATGTTGTTGCACCTGGTATCAAATCATTTACAGTTACTGAAACTGAAAATTGTTCATCATCAATACAAGTAAAATCTCCAATAACTATTGGCGGCATTTGTGTGTAAAAAATATTAATATCAACAGACACTTCTTGACATAATCCTGTTCCATCAGGATCATCTGCTACTAATGTTAAAGTTACTACTGTATTTTCTTCTGAAGCATCAAAAGTATAAGTTGGTGTATCAAAAAAATTGGTCGAAGAAAATGAACCTGCTCCCCCACTCCAAGTAACCAAAGTTCCATCATCTGTATTAGATGTAATTACATCAGCACCCAAAGTAACAAAATCTAAAACAATTGAATTTCCAGAACATACAATTGTATCTGAAACTGTATTTATTGTATAAAACTGCAAATCACAGGCACAAGTAGTAAAATCTAATGTTGCTGAATCTGTTAAAGTTTCAGAACAAGAATTTGCATCCGAAATATCAATTAAAGTATAAGTTACATCTGCACCTACAATCGTTTCAGTAAAAGTTGCTTCTCCAGAAGCATCTAAAGTTACTGTTTGAGGTCCATTTTCATCATTAAAACTTACATCGGCGTTTGGTGTACCAGTTATTGTAAAAATAGCTTCGTTTCCTACACAAGCTCCAACACTTACAGTTGCATTGGGCAGAGGATTAACAGTAAAATTTGCTGTCTCAGAAATTGTTGCGAAACAATCACCAAAATCAACTTGGGTTAATTCTAAAGTAAAGGAATTTCCTTGATTGACTAATGTTACAGGTACTACTCCATCTTGGTCAATTGTAATAGTTGTAAAAGTAACACCACCATTTGTTGTATAAGTTACAACAGAATTTTCTATACCAGTTATGCTAAATGAGGCAGTTCCACTCCCACACACAGTATCATTAGTAATTGAAACAGAAGCCGTTGGGTTATCAATTACATCAATAATTACTTCTACGGGTAAGCTCTCGCAATTTGTTAGTCCTCCAGAAGTACCTATTTCCGTAATAAATAATGAAAATTGCCCTAATGTATTTGGATCAAAATCATAGCTGGAAGTATTTGTTGCTAATGGTGGGTTAGTTCCATTCACAAAATCATCCACCGAACTGTAAACATTAAAATTACCAGAAACATCTGCTAAAACATTAAATAAACCACTGTTTAAACATAAGCTTTGATTAGCTATCTCAGGCACTGCAACTTCTGGATTAATTGGACTTAAAGTAAATGGTTGAAAAACTGTACAGCCATTAATTTCTACAGAAACCCATAAATCAACACTAGGAATTGGTAAATTTATTGGATTATTTGCCATAGCAGGACCAACATCTCCTTTATCATCGTAATAAAAAATAGGATTAATTGCATCTGGATTATCAAATGTAATTACATCATAAACATTTAAAGGATTACAATAAAAAGGAGGTATTGGAAAAATCACATTAAAATCCCCACAAACAGGATAAACATAAGTACATAAACTTTCAGGTGTACAGGCAGACAAATCAACAACTGCACAAATACTGTAAGTTGTACCTAGTGAAACAACATCTGATACTTCAAAAAATCCATTTCCTAAATTATTGGTTGTTAGAGCATTTCCACAATTTGATGCACCAAACTCAGATACTTCATAAGTAACTCCAGCACAACCTGTTCCATTTATGAAAGAAGCAAATGCAAAAGATTCTCCTGTTTGCATCTCATAGTTAAAACAAAAAGTTTCTGTACCCGTAGATGCCAATGAGGCTGAAGACAAGTCGAAACAATAAGGAACTGTTTCGCCATTGTTAAAGTCATTCTCAATTTGCGTTTGTTCTCCAGAAGCACCATTACATGAGAAGACACTTCCACAAGGACAAGGAGATGATGCATCACAATCTGCTATTTCAATTGTAAATGTTAAAGGAGGATCTAATACACAACTAGCATTTACTGGATCGGTAATGTTTAAAGTTACTGTTATGGTTTCATTTCCACCTATATCAGGAATTGTAAGATTAGTAACTTCAGCATTAACATCATCAAACAAATAAGTTCCACTACCACCAGTTACAGACCAAGTGTAAACCATAGGACCATTGACACTAAATGAGCCAGAAGCATCTAATTGAATAACTGTATCATCACAACTACTAGTAGGAAACTTTACATCTGGTATAATTTCACAACAATCATCCGTATCTATTGAGGCTGTTCCAGATTGTGAGAAAGAAAATGAACCATTAATTTGCGCAGAGTTAAAATTGACAAAAATCAGATAAGTTTCACTGGGATTAACTTCTAATGGTGCTAAATATCCATCTCCATTATTAAAGTTTTCACTAATATCGAAAGCTCCATTTCTTAAACCTGTTTTAGGAAAAGCTGGGCTATCTAAACTCGCACTAGAGCATCTAATTGGACTTCCTAAATTATTACAATCGGGATTTGGACCATAAACTACAAAATCAATATCGGAACAATCAATTCCTGTACAACTTCCATTTGCAGAATCGAAGATAAAAGATAAATCTGAATTTGCTGGAGATGCTTCATCTACTTCAAAAGAAAACCAAACAAAATTATCAATATTACCAGCATCTCCAACTGTTAAACACCAATAATCATCTTCAATAACACCAAAATCACTTAAATCACTTGTATAAGTTGGGATAATGGCTTCCCAGCCAGGTCCACCATCATAAATATTACATAAATTTATAGGATTACCACAACTTTCGCCTTGGGCAATTAAAGTTGAATTATTTAATGTAAAAGCCAATGCACAAAGAGAAAACAAAAGTTGAAAGCGTAGTATTTTATTCACAATTTAATATTTAGCGACTTAGAATGAAACCCAATAATTAACAAACGTTAAGTATTATTTCCCTATTGTATTTATTTTACTTTATGCTTGTAAAATAAACATCGAATGTTTAGTATTTAACAAGTTTACAAAATTACCTTTCAAATTGTTTATTTTAGAACAAATGCCCTTTAAAATATGGAGTTATTAAAGTGTTTGTAATTCTTCATAACACCCTAAAAAAACATACATTTTTTTAAGTTCTTCCTTCACTAAATTGTAATTTGGATTTAATTCTAATGCATATTTAAAAGCTATTTCAGCCAAATTAAATTCATTTTTTTCCACCAAAATTTGCCCCAAAGTAGCATAAAGGTTTTCCCAATTTGGAAAGTGTTCCATTCCTTTATAAATATTTAATTGTGCTTCATTAAGTTTCCCTTTCAACTGAAAATATTGAGCTACATTCAAATAAGCAACTGCCAATAACTCATTATTTTTCAATACTTTAAAGCCATCCAATTGAACGAAAAATCTCTTTTTAAAATAACTTTCATTTTTAAAAGCACCTTCTGTAGTTTCATAATACAAAGTATCTGTTTCTGTTTCCCAAACAACAAATAAATGCTGTGGTAAAACAATAGCTTTTAGAGGTAGCTTATATTTTTCTGCAATAGATAAATATAATAAACTTAAATTATCGCAATCTAGCAAACCATATTTCAATGATTCTGATAACAAAGGAGAGTATGTTTGGCATTTAATTCCTTGTTTTTCAAACAAAAATTGATGCATATCAATTAAACTTTTGCTTGATTTATCTTGAATATTTTTGGTACAATGGGCTAAAATTGTATCAAGTTTAGCGTAATTAACTGGCTGATTAAGGGCATTAAACTCTATATTTAAAAACAGCTTACCAATATTAAGCGAGGTATCAATATTAGCAGAAACTGTATTTTCATCTAAATTATGATTTATCTCTGAAGGCTTATTTTTAGGTTTATTGCAAGCAAGCGTTAATAAAAATATGAAAGCTAAAACAAGGTGACGGCAGTGGGTTAAACTGAATGATTTTGAACTTCTGTTGTTCAGAGACACAACGGAGGTTAGTATTTTTTTAGCTTCAAGTATATTAGCAATCATACAAAACAACCCACCAACAACAAGGTGACATATACTTATATTTTTGAAGCATTCGTTTTTCATTCAAAAATTTCGATAGCCCAATCTTCTTTAGCTCTCATTTTTTCTGCTTCTTCTTTGGTTTTATCTTTAAAACCCAACAAGTGTAAAACACCATGTGCTAAAACCCTTTTTAGCTCAAGCTCAAAAGATAAATTCCTTTCTTTTGCATTTTCCTCTACCCTTTCAATACTTATAAAAATATCGCTTTCTAACACGTTCTCAGTATCGGAATTATCAAATGTAATTATATCGGTTAGTGTATCGTGATTTAAGTATTCAACATTTATTTTATGCAAATATTCATCGGTACAAAAAATGTAGTTTAATTGCTCAATCTCAAATTTATGTTTTTGAACAATTTGGTTAAGCCATTTTTTGTAGATTTCGGCATTGTTTAAGCGAAAAACTAATGGTTCTTCAGTAAAAAATTGAATTTGTGTTTCCAAACAATAAATTTATGTTTTACTCAAAATTTGTCTTGCTTCTAAATAAACTTCATCAAATTTATTTTCTAAATCTAAGTTTATTCCTCTTATTTGATCTACCACTTTTTTAGACCAATTCAAATAAGCTTTTCTTCTTTGTTTATTCCAATGAGCAGGCGGATAATGTGCAATATCATAAACATTTGCAATTTTATCGGCAAGCCTTATAAGTTTAGCCTTTTTTGATAACAAATTGGCATAATCTATTTGCTGTTCTTTACTTTCTTGAGGGTTTAGATTGGTATCATCGCTTACTTCCGATACTAATGTGCAAATTTCCTCACCAAATATACTTTCTAATTCAGCACAACTAGCCGAAGTGTCTTCAATGGTGTCATGCAAGATTGCTCCACAAATAGTTGCCTCATCTTCAATACTTCCAAATTCTGTAAGAATATTGGCAACTTTTATTGGATGGTTTATAAATGGCGTTTGCTCTTCTCCTTTCCTAAATTGAAAACGATGTTTTTCGGCTGCAAAGGCTAATGCTTTTAATATTATTGAAGTATTTTTTTTCAACAGTAAAATTTTTACAAAAATAGTTCAATAGAGACAAATGAAAAAACATTAACCATTTGAACTAAATAAGGGACAATAATCTAATTCTATCTTTTCACCAAAAAATATCTTAGCTGTTTTTGTAAAATTACTTGTATAATCTGATATATAAAATTTGTGCTTGTCTTCATTTTTTTTAGCATCAGATAACAAGTCTAACTTAGAAAGTTTAGCTTTTAAATGCTTGGCAACCACCAAGGGTGCGTCTATAACCTTAGTGTCTTTTCTAAATGCTTGAATTTGTTTTTGCAGTACAGGATAGTGAGTACACCCCAAAATAAGTGCATCAATTTCTGGGAAATTACTTTTTGAAAAATAATGTTCAATAATGGCATTTATTAAACTGGGATGATTCTGAAACCCTTCTTCAATAATTGAGGCAAGCGATTTAGCGGCAATGGCTCTAATGATTAATGCTTTGTTTTGTTTTAAAAGTTTTTGCTGATAAGTTTTTGTAGCAATTGTTCTTGGAGTAGCTAATATTCCAATCGACTTAAAGTCTTTATCCCCAATATATTTTATTAATGGATCAATTACATTAATTACTGGTAATTTATGGGCGTACATTTTTTTTAACAGCTCATAAGAAGTTGCAGAAGCTGTATTGCAGGCAATAACAATAGCTTTACAATTTTTTTCTGCTAGGAACCAAGCAATAGTCTGGCAATAATGTCTGATGGCTTCTTCAGATTTATCGCCATAAGGTAAGTGCAAGGTATCGCCAAAGTAAATAATTTTTTCGTTGGGCAATAACTGGTTAATTGCTTTGGCAATGGTTAAACCACCAATACCTGAATCGAAAATTCCTATGGGCTGTGTATTTTTCAAATTTATTTTTTAGATACTAAGTTTTCAATAATTTTCATTGACAGGAACATCTTTTTGCTTGATGGAAGTGTTACAAAACCAAAATTTTTATAAAAATTAACAGCATTTTCATTCAACGGATCTACTACCATTGCCATAGAACCAATTAATTTCGATACAAAATAAGATCTTTTCAATGCATCCATTAGTAAAACCTTTCCTATTCCTTTCCCTTTACAACTTTCATCAACAGCTAATCTACCTAACAAAGTTACAGGTAATGAATTGTAGTTTTTGGGTAGCTTTTTTCTAATTTCTTCAGGAATTAAACTTCTTGAAATACCCGCATTTGAAAGTGTATAAAAACCAATTACATTATCGTCTTTATTAGGTAAAACAAAACAAGCAGACAGTTTCCTTTTCACATCTTGTTTAGCTTGCTTTTGTATATAATTATCTAATGATTCGTTGCCACATTTAAAGTCTTTTTTAAAGTGTTTGGTATTCAGAGCTTCTGTTATAAAATCACTCATTGTTAAGTAATTTTTCGTAAGCCTCGTAAGCTTTTTTAAGTTCTAAATTGGGTTGATCCTCTTTAAATATTGCTTCGAAAAATATTTCTTGATCTTTCTTAGAAGCTAATATTTGATTGTGTTTTTCTACAATTTCTTCAGCTTTTAATTGTACGGCTCTTAAAATGAAATCTGTTAAATTTCTATATCCACCAATTTTTGAAGCATATTCAAAAAACTCTTTTTGTTCTTTAGTTAATCTTGCATCAAATCTTGTCATTTCTAAACTTTTCATAATGAAATTTTACTTACATTTCAAATGTACGCCTTTTTAACGTACAAGTCAATGTTTATTTAATTCACTAAACAAAAAAGCCCTTGCTTCTATTGAAGCAAAGGCTAAATTTTAATAAGTTTTAATAAACGGCTTATTAAATTCCTAATTTAGTTTTAACTAATGGCATAATATCATCTGTTGGCGGAAAATAAAGTACACTTCCAGCACTTAAATCAAAAATGTATTCAAAACCATTTTCTTTAGCCACATCTTCAATTGCTTGTTGTGCTTTATCTAAAATTGGATTTAGTAATTGCTCACGTTTTCCGGCAATATCTTGTTGTGCTCTTAACTCAAATTCAGCAATTGTTTTTCTCAATTCTTCTAATTCTGCTGCACGTGTTTGTTGTTCAACCTGTGTTACTATACCTTTCTGAATATCTTCATAAAGTTTTTGTTCTTTTGATTGATAATCGGTAATTTTAGATTGATATTGCTGATCTAATTGCTTTGTAAAAGTTTCTAATTGTGTTTCTGCCGATTTCATAGACGGCATCAATGTTAACAATTCAGCTGAATTTATGTGTCCAAATCGTTGAGCTGAAAGATCAGTTGAGGCAAAAAGCATTACTCCTAAAGCGAATGTAAATGCCACAAATAAATTTTTAATTTTATTCATCTTTTAAATAATTTTTAAAAAGGAATGCAAAAATATATATTCTTTTGTTATTTGCTAATTTTTAAAGCGAAACATAAGTTTTACTTAACTTTTTTTTATGTTTTGGTTTTCTATCTAATTCTTAAAGACGTAGTAATTCTACGACTTTATGAATTTACAATTAATTGTTACTTTACGCCTAATTCTTTTAAAACGGCTTCACTTTGGTCGAACTCTGGATTAGCAAATAGCATTGAAACGCCACTTGATTTATCAAAAATAAAATCAAATCCTTTTCTATCAACTACTTTTAAAACGGCTTGATAAACCAAATCTTGAATTGGCTTTACTAGTTCTTCTTTCTTTTTCATTAGCTCACCATTAGGTCCAAATTTATCTTTTTGAAATTGCTTTAAAGCTCTTTCTTTGTTGATAATTTCTTCTTCACGTTGTTTCTTAACATCGCCTTTTAAAATTACTTCTTCGGCTTGGTAAGCTCTATACAGTTGATCAATTTCGTCATATCTGTTTTGAATTTCACGTTGCCATTGCTCTGTAATTCTATCTAATTGGCTTTGTGCTTCGGCATAATCAGGAATTTGGTTTAAAACATACTCAGTATCTACGTAAGCAAATCTTTGAGCTTCTACTTGTGTTGATAGCCCCATTATTAAAAAGGCTAGTAATAAAAACAACTTTTTCATTTTCAAATATTTTATTGTTAATTAATTATTTTTCGTTTTGTGCTATGACCTTTGAGGTTTTATTTGGTTTATTCAAATGTTAAATTCTATATTTTATTAACGTAATTTTAGATTAATCTAAGTTGCGATGTATGAAAATATATTTTTAAATGTACTTTTTTTTTGTAGTTATGGCATCGGCAGTCGCACTATTATCACATCATCAATAGACTTTATCACGATTTTTATGGTACATTTCATCTGTCGTTTATGTGTAGGGACGTATTGCAATACGTCCTTACGAAAAAAATCGTGATAACCTTTAATATGGTTAATAAATTTCCATTACTCCCTGATTTTTTTCTTAATTTTATTTTCACTTATTCCTCCTTAAAAAAGGAAGCACAAGTTTTGCTAAACAAATATTCAAAGGCAAATTGTTGAATAATTACAAAGTCTTTCCCTTTATTCATTGTTGCATAAAAACGGTCAACATCGTAAAGCTGTTTCTCTCCTTCGGGCATTTTTATCATTTTAGATTTATCATTTACTGGCATTCTGTAAATTTTTATTTCTTGCGATAATTTTTCTTCGTATGAAAAAATATTTATCTCACAATACACAGGCGACTTAATAATTTCTTCTTTTTTAGAATAGGTATTATCAAATGATTCAATATTTAATTTTGCTACTTTATCCAACATTGTTTTCAAAGCTGTTTTATCTATTGTTTTGTCTTTTGGACAGAAATCATTTTCTAATAACACCAATTCATTGTCTTTTCGTTCTATGGAAAAGTTTTTTTCTTTATTGGCAGGGTAATTAACACTCAACTTATTTATGTAAGAAGCATCTCCACCAAAAATTTTATGCGTTCGCCATTTTTCAATATTTGTATGAAACATTATTTCTGGAGAGCCTAAAACTGCTGGCGACATAACTACATAAGGATTTTCAGCTCCTTCTAAAATCATATACGCACCTTTTCGGTCTGGTGGCGTACCGTTTATATAAAAATGTTTCTCTGGCGTTTCGTGTTGATTGTTGAAGTAATATTTTATTTGCTTTCCATTTTGCAAAAGCCTTTCTTTAATGTTTTCTGTTCCTGCTTTTGTTATTGGTTTTTCAATTCTCCATTGTTCTGCAATTTCTAAAACTTTATCAATTGCATCTTTTCTGGTTAAGTAATATTTATTACAAAACCAAGCATCACTATTTTTGGCTTTTTCTAAAGTAATTTTTAAACCATTTGATTCAATAATTTCAATCTTAGTGGTGTTTTCAGAAGCATTTTCTAACTTAAATTTCGAGTCATATTGTTCAACAGCTTCAAATTCTTCATTGAAAACAAAAAAGTAAGTAGCAAGTGCCAATAAAAGTAGGCTTATTATTAAAATTATATTTTTCATATTGAAAAG
>JAHDDA010000018.1:0-2828 GCA_020629595.1 Chitinophagales bacterium | reverse complement strand
ATAATATTTAAGCAAAACGCTTTTTACGTACAAAGTTGAATATTATTCCAAACAAAATCAAAAATATTAACGGAACTATAACATTAATTAGTTGCCAATACAACTTTTCCGACTTCACTCTGTCAACATCTAACATTCTTAGTTTTATGTCTTTAGAACGAGCTGTCATTATATTAGAATCGTCTAGAAGCCATTCAACACAATTAATTATAAATTGCTGATTGTCGAATGTTTTTTTAGTAAATTTATAGTATCCTAAGGGAAGTGGCTGCCTGTTTCTTGCATCATACTCATTCTTAATTATATCACCATCTCCCACCACAATCATTTTGGTTGCTTCACTTTTTTCTTTAAAAGTTACTTCCTCAAATTCATCTATGAGTTTAAGCGTTTCTTGTGGTAGTCTATTTTTAAAAACCGAAACAAATTTTCCTTCCATAGCAATTGCCACAGGTAAATGTGGTTTATTGAATAATTCTGGGTTAGGTTCTTGTTTTACAATATTTACATTTACCTTAACTGGACTAAACGGTGCTTTTGAATATTTTGATGAAGTTAGTAGAAATTCTTTTTTCACTTCAGCACCTTTAGTTTTTATGGTGTCTAGAGAACTTGCAAATTCGCCTGCAATTGCACCCAAGTTTTTTGAAACTGGATGTTCATTGTTCATTCTTCCAAAAACAGGATGATAAAACCAATTAAACAGATCGAATTGATTGGCTTTTCCCATATCATCTACAGAAACGGCTAAAGGAATTGGGTTGCATTGCATATCTTGAATAAGGTTGTCATTGACTCTTACTCCATATTTGAATAATTGATCTTGCAAATTCAAATTATGAGGAACAGATACAAATGAATTACTTGGTGGACGCAAACTATCAATATCAGCAATTAAATTATCGATTAGCCAAAATATTTTACCTCCATTCATTACAAATTGATCTAACTTAAATTTTGCAGGTTCATCAAAAGTTTGTGTTGGCTTTGCCACAATTATTAAATCTATTGTTTGTGGAATAACTAATTGCTCTTTCAAATTTAAACGAGAGATATTATAATATTGTGCTAATTCTCCACCTACAGAAGCTACTTGAAGGTTGTCTAACTCTCCATGTCCTTCAAGAAAGGCGATATTTTGTTTTTGTGGTCTTTGTAGCTTTTGAATAGCATTTGCAAACTTATATTCTAACAAAGAAATTGACTCTTGAATAGTTTCTTGGGGTCCTTTATTTAACTGCGGCTCTAATAATGGAATGGAATACTCTCTGTTTCCTAAAACAGCTAAAGCGTAAGGAAAAAACACTTTTTCTGAATAGGCTTCTCCTTGTTCAATTAATCTTTCAGGACGAACACCTTTAGAAACCAAATCTTCAGTAATCACTTTTTTTTGTTTAATATCATCAATACCTTCTAAAGGATCATAAAAATCATATTGAATAGTATTACCTGCGTAAGACCTAAAATCATCTAATATATCTTTTGTTGCATTTTTTAACCTTGTAATTCCAGCAGGAAACTCCCCTTCTAAAAATACTTTAAAGTAAATAACATCATCTGTATTGTATAACAAATCTTCTGTAGCTTCGGTAAGTGTAAATCTTCCTTCTTTAGTTAAGTCAATTCTGTTATAAACTCTTGTAGAAAGTATATTCAACAAAATAGCACAAACTGTAACTATGGTTATAGTTGTAACTATTGTTTGTTTTCTTTTGTTTGGCATAAAAATTTAATGGTTAATTATATAATATTTACTGATTGATTATTTATTTCTTATTATTTAGAACTCCCCAGCTTAGTGTTAAGAACCAAACCGATAAGGATATAAAATAAACTACTTGTCTTGAATCGATAACACCTTTACTTATGGCGTTATAATGTTGAGCAATACCAATATTTTGCAAAATTAAATCCCATTTCGCATAAAAAAACGGTAATTGACTAAATGAATCGAAAGCAGAATAAAAGAAAAAACATATAAAAACAGCTAGTAAAAAGGCAACAATTTGATTTTTTGTTAAGGAAGAAGCAAAAACACCTATGGCAGTAAATACAGACGACAAGCAAACTAAACCAATGTATGATCCATAAGTAGCACCAGTATCTATATTTCCAATTTCAGCACCTAAACTATACACAGAATAGTAATAAATAAATGTTGGTAAAATGGCAATAATAACTAAAAATAAACAGGCAAAATATTTTCCTAAAACTATTTGCCATTCTGAAATAGGTCTAGTTGCTAACAATTCAATAGTACCAACACTAAATTCTTCTGCAAAAGAACGCATACAAATTGCAGGCACTAAAAACATTAATATCCAAGGTGCAATAGTGAAGAAACTTTCTAAACTAGCATAACCAAAATCCAGCACACTAGTTTCAGGGAAAATCCAAATGAATAATCCACATATTAGTAAAAAAACGCCAATAGACAAATAAGCCGTTAGTGAACTAAAAAAAGTATTTATTTCTTTAAAAAAAATTGCTACCATATTATAGATAAATGTTTAGTACTGGACAAAAACATAATTCTTAAATGCAAGGGAATAAATTCGCCTTGAAAGTAACGGATTCCAAGGTAGTTTACTGCCTTGTTTTACAATAAAAGTCTATACTTTCAATTTTTGCCCTGTACTCAGAGATAAATGTTTAATTTAACTTGTTGCAAATGTATATATTATGTGATTTTTATCTAAATAAATCCATAACACTAACTAAACAAATCTATAAAAATTTGATTTTGGTGCCTAACTTTAAAATAAAACCTTTACAAAATAGTAAATAAGTAACCTTTTGCATAGTTTTTGTCGTATAAGTAGTACAAT
>JAHDDA010000345.1 GCA_020629595.1 Chitinophagales bacterium | reverse complement strand
AAAAATGAATATACTCGTTATCAACTGCGGAAGCTCATCGGTAAAAGCAGAAGTAATAAACACCTTAAACAAAGAACACCTATTGCAAATGACTGCCGAAAGAGTAATGGATAATGCTACTATTCATTTTTCGGATGAAACAGCAACAAAAAACTGCCCAGAAAACGGACACAAAGCGGTTTTAGAACAAGCATTTCCACTTTTAATTCAAAAATTGGGCGAAACCAAAATTGCTGGCGTTGGGCATAGAGTGGTGCATGGTGGCGATAAGTTTGATCAAGCAGTTTTGATAGATAATGAAGTAGAAAAAACAATTGAAAGCCTCAGTAATCTTGCACCTTTACACAACCCAATAAACCTTAAAGGCATTAAAATTGCCAGAAGTTTTTTTAAAGATATTCCACACATAGCCGTTTTCGATACAGCTTTTCACAACACTTTACCCAAGCGAGCAAAAACCTACGCCTTGCCACAAGCATTATGCGAAAAACACAGCATTCGCCGTTACGGATTTCATGGAACAAGCCACCAATACGTAAGTTTAGCCGCAGCCAACTTTATGCAAACCGATATTAGAGCCTTACGCATTATTAGCTGTCATTTAGGCAATGGTTGCAGTTTATCTGCCATTGAATATGGGCGAAGTATTGAAACCTCAATGGGCTTAACACCTTTAGAAGGTTTGGTAATGGGAACACGCTCGGGTGATATTGATGCAGGCATAATTTCGTATTTAGCCGAACAAGAGAATATGTCGCCAGCCGAAATTGATAAATTACTGAATAAAGAAAGTGGTTTAAAAGGCATAAGTGGCACAAACGATATGCGAGATATAATAACCAAAGCAACAGCCGAAAATGATGATTCGGCACGTTTGGCATTGCAAGTTTTTACGCATCGTTTACGAAAATATATTGGTGCGTATGCTGCCGTAATGGGTGGCGTAGATGCCATTGTTTTTACAGGCGGAATAGGCGAAAATAGCCCAGTTGTTCGCCACAGAGCTTGCAACCGTTTAGATTTTTTGGGAGCAATTATCAACGAAGATAAAAACAGTGCCGTTCAATTGAGCAACAAAAAACCTATTCAGTCTTTTAGTATGAACCACAGCCGAGTGCAGTTGTTGGCAATAAAAACCGATGAGCAATATTCAATTGCAAGGCAAACAGCCAATTTGGTTGCCGAAAAGAATAAAGTAAACACCGTTCCAAGTATTCCAATAGCAGTTTCGGCAAGGCACATGCACATAACACAAGAAACTTTAGAGCATTTATTTGGCGAAGGTTACGAACTTACCGAACGCAACCCGCTTTCACAACCAAACCAATTTGCTGCCAACGAAACAGTTACCATTGTTGGTTCAAAAAATAAAATAGAAAGGGTAAGAATATTAGGACCAACCCGTCCAAAAAACCAAATAGAAATTTCAAGAACAGATGAATTTTTCTTAGGCATAGATGCACCTGTAAGAGAATCGGGGAAAACAGAAAATTCGGCTGGTTGTAAAGTTATTGGTCCAAAGGGCGAAATAAATTTAAAAGAAGGCTTAATCTGTGCTTGGCGACATATTCACATGACACCCGAAGATGCCGAAATTTTTGAAGTAGAAGATAGAGATATTGTGGAGGTAGAAGTTACCGAAGGAACTTGTAGCCTTACTTTTGGAAATGTACTAATTCGTGTTTCGCCAAAATATAAATTAGAAATGCACATTGATACCGATGAAGGAAATGCCGCAGAACTAGGGCGTTCGGCACAAGGTGTTTTACTAAAAACTGATGGTAAGGCAAGTTTACGTAAGAAGAAGTTGAGCTAAAGATGTTTGGCATTTCTTAAAACACGATTTCATAAATTAGATTAAATTAGCATTAAATGAGTAAGGAACTTCAAAATATTATAGAAAAAGTAAATACACTAAATTTGGAAGAATTGGATTTTTTGATAAATAAAATTCAATAACAAAAAAAGTTGAAAATACTTCAGGATATTAAAGAATCTGTAACTGATTTAAAAGAAGGAAATGTAAAGTCTTTTAATAATCTGAAAATTCAAAGAAAACTTTAGATTAAACATTTTTGCAAAACCAAAAACACAATATAAAAACTGTTAACCAAAACCAAGTTAAAAACAAACAAGATTACTTGGCGGTAGAAGAACCTTTGCAAATAAGCCTAAGTATTCCAAGTCAAAATATTATAGAAAAAAACGTTTCAATAACAATGCGAACACCTCGTCAAGATATTGAATTGGCATTGGGCTTTTTATACACCGAAGATATTATTGAAAACTACCAAGAAATAAAGGAAATAAAGCAATTTTACAACCACGTAAATATTGTTTTAAACGAAAAGTCAAACATTGATTTAGCAAAATTAGAACGCCATTTTTACACTACAAGTAGCTGTGGTGTTTGTGGAAAATCAAGCGTAGAAGCCATTAAATCAAGGAAATTAGGAAACATAAAAGGCAACTTTTCTATTAATGCCAAAACTATTTATTCTTTGCCCGAAAAGCTAAGAAAACACCAAGCAATTTTCGATAAAACTGGCGGTTTACACGCCGCCGCAATTTTCAATTCCGAAGGAAAATTTATAAAATCTTTTGAAGATGTAGGCAGACACAACGCCTTAGATAAACTCATTGGTTACGGATTTCAAAACCAACTATTGCCTTATTCCAATTACATTTTACTTTTGAGCGGAAGAAG
>JAHDDA010000017.1:3496-17051 GCA_020629595.1 Chitinophagales bacterium | reverse complement strand
TGAAAAAATACTACCAGTTAAGGCGTAAGGTGAAGTAGAATCAACTAAGTCTAAAGTCTCATCAAATTTTTCATCTTCGTACACATAAATAGTTAAAACAGGACCAAAAATTTCTTCGCACATTGTTAATGATTTAGGGTTTGAAGTGAGAATAACAGTAGGTTCAATAAAATATCCTTCAGTTTTATCATAATTTCCACCAGCTATTATTTCTACACCTTTTTCAGCTCTTGCTCTTTCAATATAATCAACAATTCTATCAAAAGATTTTTCGTCAATCACAGCATTAATAAAATTACTAAAATCATCAACTTTACCCATTTTAAAACTGGCAAGATCTTCTAATAATTTCGTCTTTACTATTTCCCAACTTGAAGCAGGTAAATAAGCTCTTGAGGCTGCCGAGCATTTTTGACCTTGATATTCAAAAGCTCCTCTTGATAAAGCAGTTGCCACTTGAATTGGGTTGGCAGAACTATGAGCAACAACAAAATCTTTTCCACCTGTTTCGCCAACAATGCGTGGGTAAGTTTTATACTTTGAAATGTTTTCTCCAATTTTTTGCCACATAAAATTAAAAGTTCTAGTAGAGCCCGTAAAGTGAATACCTGCGAAATCTGGGTGCTCAAAAACTACATCGCCAGCCGTTGGACCATCGGCATATACTAAGTTAATAACTCCTGGTGGTAATCCAGCTTCGGTAAATAAATCCATAATAACTGCAGCAGAATATGCTTGTGTGTCACTTGGTTTCCAAACACAAGTATTTCCCATTAAAGCAGCAGAAGCAGGTAAATTGGCTGCAATTGCTGTAAAGTTGAAAGGTGTAACAGCAAAAACAAAACCTTCTAATGGACGGTATTCTAATTTGTTCCAAATTCCAGCAGCAGACTCTGGTTGTTCAGCATAAACTTCTTCCATATATTGAACATTGAAACGCAAGAAGTCAATTAACTCACAAGCTGAATCAATTTCGGCTTGGTAACAATTCTTAGATTGCCCCAGCATAGTTGCTGCATTCATTTTATATCGGTAAGGACCATCTAATAATTCAGCAGCTTTCAGAAATATAGATGCTCTGTGTTCCCAAGATAAGTTTGCCCAAGCATCTTTAGCCTCTAAAGCAGCATCAATAGCATCTTGAATTTCTGATTTTCCAGCATTATGAAACTCTCCTAATTTATGATTAATTTCGTGAGGAGGAAACATTGAACTTGTATTTCCAGTTCTTATTTCTTCTCCGTTTATTACCAAGGGTAAATCTACTTGTTTGCTTTTGGCTTCTTCTAAAGCTTTTTTTAAAGCAATTGTTTCTTCAGAATTAGGTTTGTAAGATTTAACAGTTGCATTTTCTGCTTTTCTTGATTTATAAAATCCTTTAGGCATAAAATTTATTTTTAGGTTAAAATGAATTTGTTTTTCAAATTTTAAGTGCAAATGTAACTATTTAAAACATCAAGTTTTTATCTATTCTTTGCTGTACTCTTTAACTGAGCCATCAATACATTGAAGAATCCTCCCTGGATTTTGTTTTATAATTTCAAAATCGTGTGTTCCAATTAAAGCAGCTGTGTCGGTTAATTTACATATTTTATGTAATATTCCTATAATTGCCTGCGAGGTTTCTGGATCTAAAGAACCTGTTGGTTCATCGGCAATAATTAATGTTGGATCATTAAGTAAAGCTCTTGCAATAGAAACTCTTTGCTGCTCACCACCAGACAATTTGAAGGGCATTTCATTAATCTTGTGAGTCATAGATACATTGGTAAGCACTAAGTCTATTCTTTGTTTTATTTCTTTTTCATTTTTCCAACCAGTAGCTTTTAAAGCAAACCTTAAATTTTCTTCAACATTTCTATCGTTTAATAATTGAAAGTCTTGAAAAATAATTCCTAGTTTTCTTCTTAGAAATGGAATGTTTTTCCAATTCATTTCCGTTAGTTTAAATCCACAAACTTTTCCCTTACCTTTTGTAAGGGGTAAATCGCCATAAAGTGTTTTTAATAAGCTAGATTTGCCAGTTCCTGTTTTACCAATTAAATACACAAACTCTCCGCTGTTAATTTTTAAAGAAACATTGTGAAGTATTAAGCTATCTTGCTGGAAAATGTCTGTATTTCTAAGACTTACAATCGAATTTGTACTCATTTGTGATATTTAAGCTCAAATATTAAAAAAATCTCTTTAAATTTTTAACTTTGCAACCTTTAAATTACTATTTCTAGATTTGTGACTTTTTAATTTGTTAAAATGTCAAAAGTTCGGTTGCAAAATTAGCAAAGCAAAATGAATAGAATAACATTATTACTTATTGCAATACTTATTTATATAATAGGAGCATCATATTTTTGGGCTTGTGTTATAAAAGGGCATTGTAATAATTCAGAACCTTACGTAGAGGCAGTCACTAATTTTAATAAAAATACAGATATTCCTGTATTAAAAATTAGTGATGGCAATAATTTTAAAATTGTAGGAAAAGATAACATAATCTTTGAGAAATCTCAATCAGGAGCAATTATCAAAAATTCTGTGGATTCAGATTTGAATAGATTAGCCACATATTTGAAAGATAATGCAGGCAAATCATTGTACCTTACTGGTTTGTATAAAAGTGGTGAAGCAAATGGTGCTGGACTAGGAACTAAAAGAGCTGAAGATATAAAAGCAAAATTAGTTGCTAAAGGAGTAAGTGCTTCAAGTATAAATGTTGGAACTAAAGCAAATAACGGATTATATGAAGCCAATAATTTGATTTATGGTGCAGTTGATTTTTCGTTTAATAAACCAAGTGGCTTTGCATCAAGTGCAAGCAATACAGGTAACTTAGTTGTTACGCCTTCAACATCAATTTCGGATGGGGCATTGAACGTGAATGTAAACGATGCCATACTTTTTGATAGAAACAGCGACAAAGCTAAGGTGTCTTCTAAAGTTTCAGATGCACTTAAAAATACTGCCGATTATTTGAATAAAAATTCTAATCGTAATTTGAAACTTACTGGTTTGTACGATAGATCTGAAAAAAATAATACACAGCTTCCTAATTTGGGATTAGCACGTGCAGAAGCAGTAAAATCTGAATTGGTTAAAAAAGGTGCGAAAGCTAGCCAAATTTCAACAACTTACAGATTAGAACGTATTCCATTCAAAACAGGCTTTGTTGAATATGGTTTTAACACAAAAGACGAAATTGCTAAATACGAACAAGAGCTATTAGCCAAAGTAGAAAGTAAAATTCAAAATATTGGCTCAATGAATATTTATTTTGAAACTGGCTCAGACAATATTGCATTGAATAATGAATTGGCAAACTTTATAGATGATGTAAAATATTATTTGTTAAAAAAGCCAACTGAAAAAGTAAGATTAATTGGTCATACCGATAGTACTGGAGATGCTGCAAAAAATATAGAATTAGGAAGAGGAAGAGCTAATACTATAAAAGACTATTTTGTAGCCGGTGGAGTTAAAGCAAATCAAATTTCAGTTTCTTCAGAAGGTCCTAACAGACCAATTGATTCAAATGAAACTGAAGAAGGAAGAGCTAAAAATAGAAGAGTAGAAATTTCAATTAAATAAAAAATATTAAAAATTTATGTGGACCTCATTTTTATGGGCTGCTTTAGGCTTGTTTATAGCCACAGTTCTTGGTTGGTTTCTTGGATTTTGGATGTCATCAAACAAATCTGGGAAATTTGAAGAAGAACTTGCTGCAGCAAATGATGAATTAAAATCATCAAAATCATTGTTGAAAAAATCTGAATCTCAGGTTAAGGATAAAGAAAATCAAATAAACACTTTATTGGGTAAGTCATCTAAGTTAAATGATGAAATAGGTGCTTTAAAAGCACAAATAGCCGATACTGAAAAATCAAATCGTTCTTTAAAAGCTGATGTTAGTTCTAAAGATATTGAGTTAAAAAGGTTACGTGAAACCGAAGCCAAATTCGATGAAATGTTGCCTAAGTTTGAAAATAATACTCAAATAGCTAAAGAATTATCAGTTGAATTAGATGCTATCAAGAATAATGGAAGTGAATGGGAAACTAAATTCAATTCCTTAGTTAAAGATAACGAATCATTTAAATTAGATTATGATGATATGGTTAATAAGTCATTAGGTCTTAAAAATGATTTGGATGGGGCAAATGCTGAAATTGCTAAATTAAAAAGAGAAGCGGAAAAAGTTGCTGCTAATGCATCTGGTAATTTAGATAAAGCTAAAGCAGACTTATCGGCTGCTGAGAGTGCAAAAGCTGCAGCTCAAGCAGAAACATCAAGTGTAAAATCTCAAGTTACTGACCTTAATAGTAAAATTGGAGGTTTAGAGGGAGAGATTGCAAGTTTAAAGGCAAAGTTAGAAGCTGCTGAAAATGATACTACTGCCGATGATTTTAAGGCAAAATGGGAAGAATTACAGATTGGTAATGGTAAGTTATTACAAGAAGTTGAATTGCTTAAAGCTAAACTAACTAATGCGACTAATGCTTCTGCAGATACTTCAGAACTTGATACTCTAAAAGCCAAATTAGCAAGTGCAAATGCCGATTGTGAAGATTGTAATTCAAAACAAGATGCATTAAACGCTAAAATTGCTGAATTAGAAGCAGCTTTAGCAGCTTCACAAGCAAAAGAAGAAGAAGAGGAAGAAGAAATATCTGACGAAATTTTTGCTGAAGTATATGAAGTTGAAGAAATGCCTTCAGAAGCTGAAGTTGTAGCCGCTGTTGGACGTGTTGCAGAAAAAGCTGAGAATTTAGATAGAACTAGAATTGGTAATAAAGCTGATGATTCTTCTGACGATTTAAAAAGAATTAAAGGAATAGGAGAGTTTACAGAAAAAAAGTTACACGCAGCAGGTATTAACAGCTTCCTTCAAATTTCTAAATTTGATGAATCTGATGAAGATAATGTAGAAGAGGTAATTGAGTTTTTCCCAGGTAGAGTTAGACGTTATGATTGGGTAGGGCAGGCTAAAGAAATTCTTGGTATTGAACTTACTAAAGAAGAAGAACAATTGAGCCGAATGAAACGTAAAGCTGGTGCAATTGATTTTGATAAAATTGGTTATGCTTCTGCTAAAGATAAAGACGACTTAAAAGAAATTAAAGGTATTGGTCCTTTTATAGAAAAGAAATTAAATGCAATTGGAATCTTTAAATTCCGTCAGGTATCTAAATTTGATGGTAAAATTGATGACATAGTAAATAAAGCAATTGAGTTTTTCCCTGGTAGAATTAAACGTGATGACTGGAAAGGTCAAGCAAAAGTTTTAGCTGATGCTAAAGAAAATGCATAGTTATTACAATTAAATATTTAATTTTGAAATCGCAATGTAAAGTCATTGCGATTTTTTTTAAGTTTGTATTTTATTAAAAGAACTTTGTTTTAAAAAGTAAGAGTTATGAATATTATTATTGGTACAATGAGAACTGGAAAATGGGGTGCATCATTTAATACAGATGAGTACTACAGATATATTGACCAATGTGTAAATTTGGGATGTACAACTTTTGATCACGCCGATATTTATGGTGATTATACTACTGAACAAGAGTTTGGAAATGTTTTAAATCAACACCCAAGTTTACGATCCAAAATGAATATAATTACCAAATGTGGTATTAGAAGGGTTTGTGATAACAGACCCAATCATTATATCAAGTCTTATGATAGCAGTCATCGGCACATTATTGAGTCAGTAGATAATTCATTAAAAAATCTTTGTACCGATTATATCGATACACTTTTAATTCATCGTCCAGATTATTTAATGAACCCAATGGAAATGGCAGAGGCGTTTCATATTTTAAAAGAAGCTGGAAAAGTTAACAACTTCGGAGTTTCAAACTTTTCAACAGAACAATTTGACTTTTTAAATGAATTTAGCCCTCTAAATACCCACCAAGTTGAATTGAATATATTAAATTTATATGCCTTTGAACAGGGAATTGTGAACCAAGCCCTTCAAAAAAGAATTGAGTTACAAGCGTGGTCGCCATTTGGTGGAGGTGAACTTTTTACTAATTCTGATAATGAAAAAATTAAAAGAATACAAAAAGTGGCACAAAAAATAGCTGAAAATCATATTTGCACTGTTGATCAAGTTTACCTTGCCTTTTTATTCAAACATCCTGTTAAGGTAAAAGTAGTTTTAGGAACTACTAAAATTGAAAGAATAAAAAAGGCAATTGAAGCACAAAGTATTCATTTAAGTAGAATGGAATGGTACGAGCTTTTGCAGGCAAGTTTGGGCATTACAATTGCATAAAAAATTATGAATTGAAATTCTTTTATTACATATTTCTACTCCTTTTTTCAAGTTATCTTCATTCGCAAACTTCATTAACAAATAAAGAACTTGAAAATATAAATTATTCATACAAGCAAATTCTTAACAAGTTTGAAACTCAATTTATAGCTCTTTCTGAAGGTAAGGGAACGGGCTTGCCTGCTGTACTTATTGATACAACCGTAATGTGGGATAAAAGAGATAAAACTAAAAAAGGACTTATAAGATTTGGCGATGTGCCTGTTTATCAAGGATTTTATTTGGCAGTTTTAGCAACAGATTACGAGCTAAATAATAAAGTAGATAATTCTTTTTTAGATAAAATGTACTTTGTTTTAAAAAGTAAAGAAAGGTTAGATATTTTTGCAGAAATACAACTGCATAATCAGAAAAAAATAAGTTCTCCAAATGGTTTTTTTATAAGAGACGATATTGATGAGAAAACTTCACGTAAACTTTTTAAGCAAAGTTTTTTACACTCAGATACAAAATCATTAGACAATAAATTGAAAAATTCAATGAGTCAAGACCAAGTAATTGGATGGTTAATGGGCTATTGTTTTGTAATAAATGTCTTAAAAAAATCAAATTCTAATAAAGAAAAAGAAATTCTTGCTATGGCAAAAAGCCAAATGAAAACTTTATTGAAATTTATGAGTGATAATAATTGGATTATCAGAGATACAATAAATAAAAAGTTAGTTCCTCGTGGTCCAGTTGCAAAACTTCAAGCTTTTCCTATGGTTGAAATTGGGAAAAAATACTTGGGAATAAAATTTGATACACCAATTACAGAAGGATTTGGAAAATTAAGCTGGAAATTATCTGAAATTGGATTTAAATGGGGTAGGAGAGTTACCATTGCTGATGTTTTTAACGATAAAAAACGTTATCTAATTTACGGAGATATTAATAATAGTATGATGTTGAAATTGGCGGCTCTTAGTAATACTTGGAAAGATAAGCGGTTGAGTTTTGCCTCAGAAATGAGTAACTTAGAAATTTATGAATTGATTAATGCTTACTTATTTGAGAGAAATCCTTTAATTGATATTATTAAAATCGAAAATATATTAAAAACAATTACTCCAAAAGGAGCTTATTATTATGGGAATCACTACAAAGCAAAAGGTGCTTGGGCTTCTCGTGATAGATGGAGTCATCCTGCTGATATTTACGAAGGAAATGATAGATTTATAGGACATTATCCTGGTTTAGATTTTCTATTAATGAGAAATCTCTATTTATTAACTTATAAAAATGCAAGATAAAGTAATAATAGCCACTTTTACCTATGTTCACGAACTTCAAGTGCTCAGGTCAATTTTAGAATCTGAAGGTATTGAATGTTTTACAATAGATGAAAATACAGTTCAGACTGACCCATTGGTAACCTATGCATTAGGTGGTGTAAAGTTAGCTGTAAATCGTTTTCAACTACGAGAAGCACTCATAGTTATGGAAAAATATAAGTATAGAAAAGAAGGCTTAGATGAAACAGAAATAGATGGTGAATACTTAGAGCTAAAGTTTTTATCTAATGAACAAAAAAAAGATATTAACTACGCTAAAAGTTTCTTACTTCCTACCATAATAATAACTTTGATATTCGTAATTTTAAGTCTAATATTGGCACTTACAATTGTTAGAAAACAAACATTAAATGAAGAAATCAGAATTAATTTCAGAAATTTATCGCAAAAAAACTTGCCTTTGTGTGGGTTTGGATACTGATTTGAGCCACAAAAATTTTCCTAAAAAACTACTTTCCTCTAAAGATCCAATCTTTGATTTTAATAAAGCAATAGTTGATGCAACGCACGATTTATGTGTAGCTTATAAACCAAATTTTGCGTTTTATGAGGCTTACGGAAGTAAAGGTTATGAAAGCTTGGAGAAAACAATGGAATACATTAATAAAATTTGTCCTAATAACTTTACCATTGCCGATGCTAAACGAGGAGATATTGGAAATACATCAAAAATGTATGCAAAATCAATTTTCGAAAATATGAACTTTGATTCAGTAACACTTTCTCCATTTATGGGAAGTAATACGGTTGAGCCTTTTTTAGAATATGATAACAAATGGGTAATTATTTTAGCACTAACTTCTAATAAAAGCCATTCAGATTTTCAATTAACGCTTAGAAATAAAGGTATTGATAAAGAGTCATCTCAACTATTTGAAGATGTTATTGAAAAGGCAAATAAATGGGGAAATCCAGAGAATACAATGTTTGTTGTTGGAGCAACAAATCCCAATTATTTTGAAAAGATAAGAGCCTTTGCTCCTAATAATTTTTTCTTAGTGCCAGGTGTAGGAGCTCAGGGAGGAAGTGCAATTGATGTTTTAGAATATGCAAGAAACGAAGATATTGGATTGCTTATTAATTCAAGTAGAGGAATTACATTGTCTGCCAATCAAAATCAAGATTTTGCAGAAGTTGCTCGTAAGAAGTGCTTAGATTTTAACTTAAACATTGAAAAATATATATAATATGAATATCACAAAACTTTCTTTTTTTCTTTTAAGCATTTGCTTAATTTTTTCATCTTGTACCGATGATGCAGGTTTAGGTGTTGAAGACTACGATTCAAATAATGGTTTTTTTCAGGTAAATAATCAGCAGTATAATATAGATGAGGCATTTTTTATTAATGAAAATCAAGAAGTTTCAAACGGAATTTATAAATGTAGATTAGAACTTTATAATGGAGATGTAAGTTTTAGTGCCTCTCAAAATTCAGTAGTTTACAATGATATAGACGGAATAAATAGTGTGGTTTTTGAATTACATACAAGTGATAATGATATTCTTTCTGTTGGTGAGTACGCAACTACCAATCTTGATTTTACCGATTTTCAAGTGGTTGCCGTAACTACAGCTTTTGATGTTTTTGGTGAAGGAAATGTAAATTTTTCACAAGCAAATGCTATTTTAGATGTAAATTCTGCCGATGTTAACAGTATGAACATTTCTTTTGATTTTATAGATGATGATACACAAGAGTCGGTTAATGGTTCTTATACTGGTCAATATGAATATTTTATTATTAATTAAATGTTTTTTATGGATTTATCACACATTTTAAATCATTTGGGAGAAGAGGATAAAAGTAAATATTTTAATTCTGTAACACCTCCGTTATTTGATACAACTAATTTTTGTTTCGATTCGGTTGCTCAAATGCGTTCTTGTTTATCAAATGAAAAAGAAACGCCTTTTTACACAAGAGGGTGTAATCCTACTGTTCAAATTTTAAGAAAAAAAATTGCTGCTTTAGAAAAAGCAGACGACTGTTTGGTTTTTGCAAGCGGAAGTGCTTCTATTGCAGCAGCAGTTTTAGGGAATATTCAACAGAATGAGCATATAATTTGTGTTGAAAATCCATATTCTTGGACAAAGAAACTATGCAATAATTTTCTTACAAAATTTGGTGTTGAAACAACCTATGTAGATGGAAAAGAGTTAGTGAATTTTGAAAAGGCTATTCAAGAAAACACTAAAATTATTTACCTCGAAAGCCCCAATTCTGTAACCTTTGAACAGCAAGATTTAGCTAAAATTGCAGAACTTGCCAAAGCCAATAACATTATTACTATTTGCGATAATAGTTATGCAACTCCATTGTTTCAAAATCCAATTGAAATGGGAATTGATATAGTTGTTCATTCGGCAAGTAAATATTTTGGAGGTCATAGCGATATAGTTGCGGGTATTTTATGTGGTAATCAAGAAATGATAAATCGTTTATTTAATGAGCAATTTATGACTATGGGAGGAATTATTTCGCCACATAATGCTTGGTTAATGATTCGTTCTTTACGCACCTTTGAAATAAGACTAAATCAAGTTTCAGATAACACAAAAATTATAGTAGAATATTTAAAAAAGCACCCTAAGGTATTAAAAATGTATTATCCTTTTGATGAAGAAAATGAACAGTTTGAACTTTCTAAAAAACAAATGAAAAAAGGAACTGGTCAATTTTCAATTCAATTAAAAACAGAAAGTTTAAAAGATGTTGAAGCATTCTGCGATGCACTAAATTACTTTTTATTAGCTTGTTCTTGGGGCGGACACGAATCTTTGATTTTTCCTGTAAGTGCTTTAACAAGTTCAGGAAATTATAGAGAAAATCCTTTTCCAATTAATTTAATAAGATTTTATGTTGGTTTAGAAAATCCTAAGCTATTAATTAATGATTTAGAAAATGCTTTTAGCAAGTTTTAATACAATAATACATTTAATATAATGTTATAACATTCGGATAATTTACAGTAAGCACAACACATTTATACTAATGAATAATAATTGTACAATAGCTATTCCCAAAATTCAAATGGTTGATTTGCAAGCACAATATCAACATATTAAAGCGGAAATTTTAGAAGGATTTGAGCAGGTGTTAAACTCTTCTGCATATATCAATGGAGAAGCAGTTAAAGAATTAGCGGATAATTTAAGTGAATACTTAAGTTGTGGTAATGTAATTCCTTGTGGTAACGGTACTGATGCATTGTTGGCGTCTTTAATGGCTTTAGATTTAAAACCTGGAGATGAGATAATTACTGTGCCATTTACCTTCGTTTCTACCGTTGAAGTAATTGCACTTTTAGGTTTAAAACCTGTTTTTGTTGATATTCATCCAGAAACATATAATATGGATGAAACTCAATTATTAAAGGTTATTACATCAAAAACTAAAGCTATTATTCCTGTTCACTTGTATGGGCAGTGTTGTAATATGGAAAAAATTTGCGAAATTGCAAAGACAAAAAAAATATATGTAATTGAAGATAATGCTCAAGCTATTGGAGCTAATTTCCAATTTTCTGATGGAACAATAAAGAAAAGTGGAACGATTGGAGACATTGGTTGTACGTCTTTTTATCCCTCAAAAAACTTAGGTGCCTACGGAGATGCGGGAGCTATTTTTACCAATAATGAAGAATTAGCTCATAAAATTAGAAATATTGCTAATCACGGTCAATGTAAAAAATATTTATCCGATTTTGTTGGTTTAAATTCTAGATTAGACTCTTTACAAGCGGTAGTTTTAAATACTAAATTGAAATACTTAGATGAATATATTGATTCAAGAAATGAAGCTGCAAAATTTTATGATAATGCTTTTTCAGAGAATCCTAACATAAAAATTCCAAAAAGAGTTGAGTATTCAAATCACGTTTTTCACCAATATACTTTACACATTGGAAATAAAAGAGATATAGTTAAAAATAAATTATCAGAAGCTGGTATTCCTTCAATGATTTATTATCCATATCCTTTGCATTTACATCCTGCTTATAAATATTTAAACTATAAAATTGGCGATTTTCCAATTTCTGAAAAAATGGCAAAAGAGGTAATTTCTTTACCGATGCATACCGAGTTAAATAAAGAACAGTTAAACTACATTTCTAATACTTTAAATGAAATAGTATGAATTTTGAAAAGCACATTTTAGTTACTGGTGGTGCTGGATTTATTGGCTCTAATTTATGTGTTTATCTGGTTCATAAATATTCCAATTATAAAATTATTAATTTAGATGCGCTTACTTATGCGGGTAATTTAGAAAATTTAAAATCTATTGAAAATGCACAAAATTATGTATTCGAGAAAGGAGATATAACTGACGAAAGTAAAGTAAATGCTTTATTTGAAAAGTATAAATTTGATGCAGTAATACATTTAGCGGCTGAATCACACGTTGATAGATCTATAAGAAACCCTTTAACTTTTGTAAATACCAATATTGTGGGTACAATGGTTTTGCTTAATAGTTGTAAGCATTACTGGCAAGATAATCTTGAAGACAAGTTGTTTTATCATGTTTCTACCGATGAAGTTTATGGTTCACTTGGAGAAATAGGTTTGTTTACAGAGGAAACTCCTTATGACCCTCGTTCTCCTTATTCTGCTTCAAAGGCAAGTTCAGACCATTTGGTACGAGCTTACTATCATACTTATAATTTACCTGTTAAAATCTCGAATTGCTCAAATAATTATGGGGCTTTTCAATTTCCAGAAAAATTATTACCCATTTTTATTCATAAGATAAAAAATGGCGAAAAGCTACCTGTTTATGGAGATGGAAAATATACTAGAGATTGGCTTTGGGTTGAAGATCATTGTAGTGCAATTGATGTTATTTTTCATAAAGGAAAAGTTGGAGACACCTATAATATTGGAGGTTTTAATGAATGGAAAAATATTGACTTAATTCATCTGTTGTGTGATAAAATGGATGAAAAATTAAATCGAGAAATAGGTACTTCAAGAGAGTCGATAATTTTTGTAAAAGATAGAGCAGGACACGATAGAAGATATGCAATTGATGCTTCTAAATTGAGTAATGAGTTAGGCTGGAAGCCGAGTTTACAATTTGAAGAAGGCTTAGAAAAAACGATTGATTGGTATTTAGCCAATAGCGATTGGTTAGAAAATGTTACTTCAGGTGCATATCAAGAGTATCATAAAGAACAATATGGAAATGTATTGTAATTTATCTCTTCAAAATTTCACTAATCTTTATAGAGCGGATTTCTTTAATTTTAGAGCCAAATATTTTATATTCACTTTTGAATGTGTAAGTAACAAGTAAACTCGGTTTTTTATCAAATGTTACTAATATTTGATTATAGTCACTTGAGATATGTTCTATTGAAATGATTAAAGGATTACCAAAATCTTTGTTTTTTAAGTATTTGCTTAATTTTTTTGATTTTTCTCCGTCTTCTAAAAACAAAGCATCTGAAGTAATAAGGGAATTAAGCATTTTTTCAGCTTGTTGCTTAATAGTTTTTTCCGTTTGTTTTGAATGAATTAAAGCAGTTAATTCAAATAAATCTCTTACGTTTTGAATTACCTTTGTTTGGATTGCCCTTTCTTTAAATGCTTCTTTTTCAACTACTGAAAATTCAGATTTTTCTGCTTCTTTATCTGAATAACTATTTTGAACAGCTTTTTCCTTAATTGCTTCTTTTTCAAGCGCTGAAAAATTAGGTTTTGATACCTCTTCTGGAACTGCTGGGTTGAAATTTATATCAGATTCGTATTCAACATCAGCCATTTCCATTTCAGGTTCAAGATTTTCATATTCTTGTAATTGATCTTTTATAAAACCATCATTATGAATTTCATTTTTTTGTTTTGGATTTACTGCTTTTTCTTTATTTGGCTTAATCCCATTTTTCTTAGCAGATTTAGTTTGAGGTATATTTTCATAAGTTTTTTCAGCACTTGT
>JAHDDA010000017.1:1640-3396 GCA_020629595.1 Chitinophagales bacterium | reverse complement strand
CTATCAAGAAAAATGGTGAAAGTTTGATTAATCTGTTTAACTTATTGCTCTTCTTTGGAGCTTCAACTTTTTCACTAATTTCCTTAACCTTTAAGTTTTCTTGAATTTTTAAATCACTTGTTTTTTCAGTATCAACAATTGTGTGTTTAACAAGAATTGCTTTAGAATTTTTGAACTCATACCAATCTTTATATTCTAAAAATTGACACAATAAATTAAGCATATCAATTCTTGGTAGTTTTTCACTTTCGGTTTTTATATGCGTATAAAACCACTTTTCGCTTATGCGTCCACCTGTTTTTTCAACCAAGCTTTCTTGAAAATTAAATATCTCTTTTCCTTTCCAATTTTTAATATCAGCTGTATTTACTTCGCCAGTTTCGACAAAATAATTCCCTAAATCTTCTTTTAGTAATTCAAATATGTTTAAATCTGAATTTTTCAAAATATGCTGATAGTCAGTGTTTTATATTGTTTTGTAAATTGTAAAACAGTTTTACAAACAGTTTGCAAAGCTATTTCAAGGCTTTACAAAGTATTTGCAAAAGTCTTAGTTGTTTACCATTTTAAGTTTGAACAATTGTTTAATCGACCAACAAAGGTCAACTAAATTTTTTAAAATGAAACAGTTCAAATTTAATCAGAAAAACGAATTTATTTCCTTAAAAATTGTTATTGTTTTTTTATGCTTTATTACTTTCTCTTGTGGTAATCAAAAAAAATATGCTGATTCTAAAACTACAGAAAATGTGTATTTAGAAAAAGATAGGCAAATTAATTCTAAACCACAGTGTTATAATAATGGTATTGCAAAAACCGAGGCAAAAAAAGAATTGTCAAATCAAGAGAAGCAAGCAAGAAAACCAATTTCTGAATCTATTGATAGTTTTGCAGATGTTGAGATTGAAGAATATGAAGCACCAATAAAAGAAGAAATCAATACAGAAAGCTATCAAAATATCACTGAAAATTCCTTTAAGTCAGCAAAAGAGAATCCACTTTCTACTTTTTCTATTGATGTAGATAATGCAGCTTATGCCAATGTTCGCCGTTACTTAACTTCTTATCAACAATTGCCACCTGCCAACGCTGTCAGAATAGAAGAAATGGTCAATTATTTCGATTACGATTATCCAAATCCAGAAGGAGAACATCCGTTTTCAGTTTACACAGAACTGGGAGAATGTCCTTGGAATAGAGATAATCAATTAGTACATATTGGTATTCAAGGAAAACGTTTAGATTACGATGATGTAAAACCTTCAAATTTGGTGTTTTTAATAGATGCTTCTGGTTCAATGAGTGCTTCCAATAAATTACCATTGCTTAAAAAATCTTTGAAAAAGTTGCTAAACAATTTAGGAAAAAACGATAGGGTTTCAATAGTTGCTTACGCTGGAGCGGCAGGTTTAGTTTTGCCTTCAACACCTGCAAATCAAAAAAATACTATTTTAAATGCCTTAAACAATTTAAAAGCTGGCGGCTCAACTGCAGGAGGTGCTGGTATTCAACTGGCATACAAAGTAGCTTTAGAAAACTTAATTGAAGAAGGAAACAATCGTATAATTTTAGCAACTGATGGCGATTTCAATGTAGGAGTTTCAGACAATAATTCTTTAGTAAAACTAATTGAAGAAAAGAGAAAATTAGGTGTTTACTTAACTATTTGTGGTTTCGGTATGGGCAATTATAAAGATGATAAAATGGAAATGATTAGCAATGCTGGAAATGGCAACTATTTCTACATTGATAATTT
>JAHDDA010000017.1:0-1540 GCA_020629595.1 Chitinophagales bacterium | reverse complement strand
TGGTATTTGTGAAATTGCGTTATAAACCCGAAAATGCTTCAAAGAGTATTTTAATAGCGAATAATATAGTTAAACCTACTTCAAATTTTAAAAAATCTAAGGCTTTTGAGTTTTCAAGTGCTGTTGCAGGATTTGGTTTATTACTTCGTAAATCTAAATACATTTCCAACGATTACACTTTTTCAAATGTTTTAGAAAGTGCCGAAATTGCAAGCTCAGATGATATGTATAAAAGAGAGTTTTTAGAATTGGTAAAACTAGCAGAGAAGTTTTCTAATATTCAGTAAAGAATTTTTTGAAAACAGTTTTTAGTATTTTAGCTAAAAACTGTTTTCTTTTACCTAACTCAATTTCCTTTTAATATAAACCTTCGTAAATCGTTTAGAGCCAAGTTTGAAGAAAGCGGAATATTTATATCTCTATGATTGGTTAAAGTGTATTTTTTGGCAAAAACCTTAGTTCTTGAAGCAATTGCCATCCATACAGTTCCAACTGGTTTTTCAGGAGTACCTCCACCCGGACCTGCAATTCCAGAAAGAGCAATTGCATAATCTACATTTAATAGTTTTATAGCACCACGCACCATTTGTTCAACTATTTCTTGCGAAACTGCTCCTTTAGTTTCTAAGATTTCTCCATCAACCTCTAATAAGGTTTTCTTCAAGTTGTAGGAATATGCAGTTAAACTCCCTTCATAATATCTTGAACTTCCAGGTACTGAAGTAAGCAAATGAGCAACATAACCACCTGTGCAACTTTCGGCTGTGCCTATTGTTTTTCCTTTCTCAGCCAATAATTTTCCCAATTCTGCCGCAATGGTAGTTTCGCCAAAAGCAACAAAGGTTTCCTCTAATATGTGTTTTATTTTACTTGCTATTTTACTTAAATCATTATTTAACTTAGTTTCGTTTATACCTTTTGCGGTTAATCTTAGTTTTACAGTCCCAAGATTTGGTAAATAAGCAATTGAAATATTTTTAGGAAAAGCTTCGGTTATATCCTTAATTTTTTCAGCAATAAATGTTTCGCCTTTTCCTGCAGTAAAAATGTGTTTTTGAACAACTTTTTGCTCTCCTAATTTAGATTTTATGCGTGGAATTACAATCCTATACATAAAATCTTTCATCTCGTAAGGAACACCAGGCATTGAAACAGTAATTTTATTATCAATATCAAACCACATTGCTGCTGCTGTTCCTTTTTCATTCAACAAAACCTCGCATTTTTTAGGCATCAAGGCTAAGGTTTTATGTTCTTCCAAAACCTGTCTATTCCTGCGTTTAAAATAGGCTTCAATTTTATCTAAAATAGCTGGAACGTGGTACATTTCAGAGTTAAAGTATTTAGCTAGAGTTGTTTTAGTTATATCATCTTTTGTAGGACCTAAGCCGCCTGTAATTAAAACTATATCAGCCGATTTTTGTGCTTTTGCTAAACTTTCTAAAATGTGTTTTTCATTATCAGATACTGTAATGATTTCATAAATTTCAACACCAATATTGCTTAATTGCTGCCCAATAAATGCAGAATTTGTATCTAC
>JAHDDA010000344.1 GCA_020629595.1 Chitinophagales bacterium | reverse complement strand
ACTTTAATCTTGACTAAAAAGTATAGTATTGTTAATTTTGCACGAAAATTGAATCTGTACTAAAAAGTATAAATTCATTTTTAGTTTGAACCAAACCATTTTTGGTTCGTTTACCAAATAACTAAAACACTCGTTAATGAGCGATTTTCAGGCAACAATTGATGAAGTAACCCAAAGTGAATATAAGTGGGGTTTTACGTCAGATTTAGATACGGAAACCATTGCAAAAGGCTTAAATGAAGACGTTATTCGTTTAATTTCTGCTAAAAAAGAAGAACCAGAATGGATGCTTAAATGGCGTTTAAAAGCCTATAAGCAATTTTGTAAGATGCAAGAGCCAGATTGGGCTAAAGTAAATTATGAAAAGCCAAATTTGCAAGACATAATTTATTATGCAGCGCCAAAGCCCAAAAAGCAATTAAATAGTTTAGATGAGCTTGATCCAGAATTGAAAGAAATGTACGACAAATTGGGTATTTCAATTGATGAGCAAAAGCGTTTGGCTAATGTTGCCGTTGACGTTGTTATTGATTCAGTTTCAGTTACAACAACTTTTAAAGAAACTTTAGCTGAGAAAGGAATTATCTTTTGTGCTTTTTCTGAAGCAGTAAGAGAACACCCAGAGTTGGTGAAAAAATATTTAGGTTCAGTTGTTCCTGCTCGAGATAATTATTATTCAGCTTTAAACTCTGCTGTTTTCTCTGATGGTTCTTTCTGTTACATTCCAAAAGGTGTGCGTTGCCCAATGGAATTATCAACGTATTTCCGAATTAATGAAGCAAATACAGGGCAGTTTGAGCGTACTTTAATTGTTTGCGAAGATGATGCTTATGTTTCTTATTTAGAAGGTTGTACAGCTCCTATTAGAGATGAAAATCAATTGCACGCTGCAGTTGTAGAAATAGTTGCTGGTAACAATGCAGAAGTAAAATATTCTACGGTTCAAAACTGGTATCCTGGAAATCCTGAAACTGGAAAAGGAGGTATTTATAACTTCGTAACAAAGCGTGGAATTTGTAAAGGAAATAATTCCAAAATTTCTTGGACGCAAGTAGAAACTGGTTCAGCGGTTACTTGGAAATATCCATCGGTAATTTTACAAGGAGATAATTCAATTGGTGAGTTTTATTCAGTTGCTGTTACCAATAATTTCCAACAAGCCGATACAGGAACAAAAATGATTCATATTGGAAAAAATACACGTTCACGTATTATTTCTAAAGGTATTTCTGCTGGAAAATCTGATAATTCTTATCGAGGTTTGGTAAAAGTATTTAAAGATGCTAAAAATGCCTACAACTTCTCACAATGCGATTCGCTTTTAATTGGCGATAAGTGTGGTGCTCATACATTTCCGTACATCGAATCAGCAAACAGTTCTGCTCAAATAGAACACGAAGCAACTACCTCAAAAATTGGTGAAGATATTTTATTCTATTGCAATCAACGTGGGATTGATGAAGAAAAAGCTACTGAGCTTATCGTTCACGGTTTCGTAAAAGAAGTAATGGATAAACTTCCAATGGAGTTTGCTGTGGAGGCGAAAAAATTATTAGCAATAACTCTTGAAGGAAGTGTCGGATAATTAATGTTTGTACAGACGTAGCACTGCTACGTCTCTATCATTAAATGGTTTAAATAAAGGAAGAAAATGTTAAAGATAAAAAACTTACACGCCCAAACAGAAGATGGCGAATTACAAATTTTAAAAGGTATTAACCTTGAAATTAAGGCTGGTGAGGTTCACGCCATTATGGGACCAAACGGTTCTGGAAAAAGTACCTTAGCTTCTGTTTTGGCAGGAAAAGAAGACTACGAAGTTACGGACGGAGAAGTTGATTTCGATGGAGCAGATTTATTAGAATTAGAAGCAGACGAAAGAGCAGGAGAGGGTTTGTTTTTAGCATTCCAATATCCAGTTGAAATTCCAGGTGTTTCTATCTCTAATTTCATTAAAACTTCTGTTAATTGTGTTCGTGAGTACCGTGAGGAAGAACCATTAACAACAGTTCAGTATATGAAAACAATGAAAGAGAAAATGAATATGTTGGAGATTAATCCGCAATTTATGGCTCGACCATTGAACGAAGGTTTTTCTGGAGGAGAGAAAAAACGTAACGAGATTTTACAAATGGCAATGCTTGAACCTAAGATGGCAATTTTAGACGAAACAGATTCAGGTTTAGATATTGATGCTTTGAAAATCGTTGCAAATGGTGTAAACAAGCTAAAATCAGAGAAAAATGCTACTTTAGTAATTACGCACTACCAACGTTTGTTAGATTACATCGTTCCAGATTTTGTTCACGTTTTATACAAAGGAAGAATTGTAAAATCAGGCGGTAAAGAATTAGCTTTAGAGTTAGAAGAAAAAGGCTATGATTGGATTAAGGAAGAAGTTGAAGCTGCAGTTTAGTAGTGAAACAAGAACCTATTGTCTAACATCTAATGTCTCAAAGATAAAATGAACACAACAACGCAAACATACAATTTGAAACAACAATTAATCGAGCAATTTCATTGGTTTGAATTAAATAATCCTGTCAATGATAAAGTAAGTGAATTGCGAAAAAATGCCTTAAAGCAATTCAACGAATTAGGTTTTTCAACTACAAAACACGAAGACTGGAAATATACTTCAGTTAAAGCTATTCAAGAGATTGAATATGCTAATATTGAGTTTTCTGATGAAGAAAATATTGATGTTTCTGAATTAT
>JAHDDA010000343.1 GCA_020629595.1 Chitinophagales bacterium | reverse complement strand
GTGATCCCGCCAGGGCTCGAACCTGGAACCTGCTGCTTAGCTTACCACTACAGTTTTCACTGCCACCCTGCGGTATTGCTGGGCTTTGTGGTCTGGACCATATCTTCACCATTTCAGGTGCAGTGCGTATGGCCTCTACGGAACCTCCCTAAAATCATTGGCAAAGTGAATTCCTTGCTTTTGATTGTTCTTTGGCACTTCTACCCGCAAGCTGAATGAACGTTGGAATTTTTTTGGATCGAAATAGTAGCATAAGTCTGTTTGAGGGCAAAAAATACACACAATATCTATTTCATTCTTATTCCAATGTTTTGTATGAACACCTCTTGAAGTACTATGAGATTGCCTAAACAGAATTTCAATACTTCCCTTTTTATTTACATTTCTACTTTTAACCTGAACAGTTTTTGATTTACCATCTTTAGTAATAATTAAATCAAAAGGTGCATGTTCTGTTAAAGGTATAGAAACAAAATAACCTTTTACATACAAATCAACTTGTGCCTTCAAAACGCCTAAATCTCCTAATGTTTTTGTATGATGATTTTGCATATACAAAAATAATAAAAGATAGAAAGTTTCCTCGGTATTAGCATATTTACCTCAATAAATGAAGCCTTCACCGATATAGCACTGTCCACTTTATGGCTTACTGTTTCGCCATAAAGGCTCCTAAGTTTCTTGAAGGCAGCTGCTCTATCCAGTTGAGCTACGAGACCATTCTAAATTAGGAAGTGCAAAATTAAAACTAATTCATTTAAAATGTGTAGTTTTTTCAATTAAAACTTTTACTTTCGTTTTTATGAGTTTTTTACATCCTTCAATAATGTATGTTCATTTTTCTACCTTAAGAAAAATTTTATACCTTCAACTCATAAAACACTTTAGTCTAAGACGAGGAATATTTACACTTGTCTTCTTACTTTTATACATCTTGCTTCTAACTTTGGTTACTTTTTGTAGGGTTTTAGATGAAATTATTTTTTTTAACTACCGAAAAACACAAATTAAAGAACCTGTTTTTATTATTGCAAATCCACGTTCTGGAACTACTTATTTACACAGGCTTATGTGTCTAGATGAAGAAAAGTTTAGATACACACTTTTATATCATACCATTTTTCCGAGTGTAACTTTAATAAAATTAATTGAAGGCATAGGAAAGATAGAAAAGCCAATTGGTAGCCCTTTCAAAAGATTTTTTAAATGGATTGATAAGGTTGCTTTTAAAGGTTGGGAAAACATTCATCCAATGGGCTTAAGCCAAAGCGAAGAAGATGAAGGAATGTTTATTTTTCCTTTAATGACCGCAGGAATTTATTTATTAATTCCATTTATAAACGAAATGGACGATGCTAAATTTATGGATGAAATGCCATTAAAAACACAAGAAAAACTAATGGATTATTACGAAAGTAGCCTAAAGCGTTTTATTTATGCTACGGGCAGAGATAAAATATTTTTATCAAAAAACGTAATGTCAACAGGGCGTTTTAAGGCTTTAATTCGCCGTTTTCCCGATGCTAAAATTGTGTATTTAGTTAGAAACCCCTACAATGTAATTCCTTCGTTTATAAGTATGTTTACCGCTGCTTGGAAAGCCCACAGCCCAGAAATTGGCGACAATTCTGATGAGGCTCGTGCTTGGGGAAAGTTAGGTATTCGTTTTTATCAATACTTCTTTGAAGTGAAAAAACAACTTCCAGCATCGCAAATAATTACTATTCCTTACACGCAGCTAACTCAAGAACCCTTTCAAACAGTTGAAAGAATTTACCAGCATTTTGATATGGAAATGACCAAAGCATTTAAAGAAAAATTATTGATAATCACTTCTGAAACAAGAAAATATAAAAGTAAACACGCTTATTCTTTAGAGCAGTATGGTTTAAAACTAGCCGATATTCACGAACCCTTGGCTGAACTTTTTGAGGAATTTGAATTTGAGAAAAAAACTATTTAGGCTTCAAATTATTCATAATTTATCATTCACCATTCATAATTAAGGAAGATGTCCGATTTATTTAACAAACCACCAGCACCTATAAAACCCAAAATCCACGAGAGTTGGTTGAATGTTTTATATAATGAATTTCAGAAAGAATATTTCAGAAAAATTAAAAAGTTTTTGTTGGAAGAAAAACAATTGGGTAAAACTATTTTCCCAGCAGGAAGCCGAATTTTTGCCGCTTTCGATGCCACACCTTTCGATAAATTAAAAGTGGTAATTTTAGGGCAAGACCCTTATCATGGTGTTGGGCAAGCAAATGGAATGTGTTTTTCCGTAAACCCTAATGTTCGGCATCCAAAATCACTAATAAATATTTTTAAGGAAATAGAAAATCAAACTGGTGCAAAATACCCCATTTCAGGCGATTTAACGCCTTGGGCAAGTCAAGGTGTATTTTTATTGAATGCTATTTTAACCGTAGAAGCCCACAAAGCGGCTTCGCACCAGCACATTGGCTGGCAACAGTTTACCGATGCGGTTATTCAAACAATTTCTACTAATAAAGAAGGAGTAATATTTTTACTTTGGGGACGCTATGCTCAAAATAAAGAAAAGTTAATTGATACCTCAAAGCATCATATATTAAAATCGGCACACCCTTCTCCTTTGGCGGCTCATCGTGGCTTTTTTGGAAATGGGCATTTTATAAAAGTGAACGAAATTTTGACTAAAGCGGACAAAAAAGGAATTGATTGGCAACTTTAGAATAAT
>JAHDDA010000342.1 GCA_020629595.1 Chitinophagales bacterium | reverse complement strand
GCTGAAGCACGAACCGTAATTTTATCTTCCATAAATTTATAACGTGAACTCAATTTCCATACGAAAGCCGAACCAAAATCGCTATAATCTTCTAAACGAGCCGTAGCGTTTACTAAGAAATCATCTGTAACATCAACCGCTAAATCTACATAACCACCAAAGTTGTAACGGTTAAATTTACCTGAATTACGAGGGTCGTTTCCAGAGAAAGAATCTGCTCCACCACCTTCATAAGATGAAACTTCTCCTTCAATAATTGTAAAATCTTCTGAACGGAACTCAGAACCAAAGGCAAATCCAAACATATCGTTAATACGCTTTGAAATATCTATATTGAATACATTATGTGAAAATCTTGTTCCTCCTGGATCAAACTCAATAGGACTATTTTCTCTGTATTTTTCAGCACCATTAACATCTAAAACAGAATTTCTATTGTGTGAATTACGAACAGTATAAGTTTGTGTATTTGAACCAACGGTGTAACTTCCATCAGCAATCCAGCCATTTTTTTCAGTTCTGAAACCCACTGTTCCATTGTAATCACTTAAATCACCATCAAAAGTTGGAACATAACCAGCATAATCTAATTGACCATCACCATCCGCGTCTTCATAACCAAACTTATCTCCAAAAAAGCCTTGTAAGTATGGGAAATCATCTAATGTTCTCCAATAAGGTGTACGATAGTTTGCATAGCTATTTACTTTTTTATAAACGTAAGCAGCATTACCATAAATTTCTGTAGTAGCTGAAATAGGCGAACCAAAATTTACTGCAAATTTTGCCGCAGTAGTTTCTGGTGAACCATTTATATTTCCAGCATCTGGTCTTTCAGCTAAAAATGCTTGAACATCGGCAATATCAGCTCCAAAATCACCTGCTTCTCCTTCAGCACTTACTGTTCCTGGACGGTTGGCTAATTCTGTTTTTGATAAATCAACAGTATAATTCATAAAGCCATTTCTACCCAATTTAGTACCATTATTCAAGGCAATACCATAGTTTGCACCATCGCCTTCGCCCGTAATTCCACCTCTAAAAGAAACATAGCCATCATCAACATTATCTTTTAGAATAATATTCATTACCCCAGCAATTGCATCAGAACCATATTGTGCAGAAGCACCATCACGTAGTATTTCTACACGCTTAATGGCATCGGCAGGAATAGCAGAAATATCAGCACCAGTTTCACCACGACCTGGTGAAGTTTGGGTATAAAGTAAGGCACTCATATTTTTACGTTTTCCATTTATTAGAATTAAGGTACGGCTTGGTCCCATATTTCTAATTTCATAAGGATCTAAAAGCGAAGTCGCATCATTTACAGGTGTTTGAACCGTATTAAACGAAGGAACTCTATATTGTAAAGCCTTGTCAAAAGTAGTTTGTCCTGTTGAACGCAATTCATCTGCTTTGAATACATCTACTGGCAATGGCGTAGTAGTAGAAGAACGAGGTGCAGTACGTGTACCAACTACAATTAATTCATCAATTTCTTGCGAATTTGATTCTAAAATTACATCCCAAACAACTGTTTCGCCACTTGAAAGTGTAAATGTTTTTGATTGTGGGGCATACCCCAAATAACTTACAGTTACTTCGTAAGTACCAGGTGAAGTGAAGTTTAGTGAGTAATTACCATTAATATCGGTAATTGTTCCCACATCACCAGAACTTACAGCTGCACCAATGATTTCGTAATCCTTGTCGGAAACATAACCCTTAATGGTTTGTGCTTGTAAGTTAAATGAAAAGAAGAAAAGCCCTACAAAGAGCAATTTGTAAAAATTTTTCATAGACTAAAATGATTAAGTTAAAAAATAGATAGTTAAATCCAAATTAATTTATAAGCTGAATTTACAAATAAATGTTTAACTTTTTATCATTTTGCAATAAACAATTGATAAATATCAATAATAAAAGAGTTTAATATTAAAGAAATAGCTATTAATTGCTTAAAACTTTAATTTTAAATGTATTTGCTGAAGATTCTTGCATACATCTTTTAAAAGAGTTAGGAATTTCATTTTCTAACAAAGTTCCTTTTTTGATGTATGGATAAATTTCATCGTATCGTTTTACTTCAGTTAAACTAGTGCGTACTTTTATATGGCTTCTATTTATTTCTTCGGCTGTTTCTAAACCTGCAGCACCTACTAGTTCCATAAAAGCTTCAAGTGTTTCTTGATGATAGTTTGCTACACGTACTTTTTTATCGTTTACCACTAAACCACTCATTAATTCAGGAATTTGAGTAGTAATACCAGTAGGGCAGTGGTTTGTGTTACATTCTCTAGCTTGAATACAGCCTAAAGCTAACATCATTGCACGTGCTGAGTAACAGGCATCTGCCCCTAAAGCAAAAGCTCTAAACATATCAAAACTGGTTATAATTTTTCCAGCAGCAAATATTTTAATATCTTTTTTTAAATCGAAACCAACTAATGCATCGTAAACAAATGCCAAACCTTCTCTAAAAGGCATTCCAACCGAGTCGGAAAATTCTAAAGGTGCAGCACCTGTTCCACCTTCGCCACCATCAACTGCAATAAAGTCTGGTGTAATTCCTGTTTCAATCATTGCTTTGCAAATGGCAATAAATTCGCTTTTTCTACCAATACAAAGTTTGAAGCCAACAGGTCGTCCGCCAGCTAAATCTCTTAGTTTTTTTAAAAAGTGAATCATTTCTATTGGTGTAGAAAATGCTTTGTGTGTTGG
>JAHDDA010000341.1 GCA_020629595.1 Chitinophagales bacterium | reverse complement strand
TAAAGTTTAGAAAAATGAGATACACTCTTTTACTTTTAAGTACATTTTTTACAGGTTTAAACATAACCGCACAAACCATTGATGAAAAAGTTGATAGCCTTTTACAACTTATGAGCATTGAACAAAAAATTGGACAAATGACTCAGGTAGAACGTGGTGTTTTCATTAATCCAAATGATTTGGCAGAATATGGTATTGGTTCTATTTTAAGCGGTGGTGGTTCTGCACCTACACCTAATACTGTTGCAGCTTGGGCAAGTATGTACGATAATTTTCAGGCTCAAGCCTTAGAAAGCGAATTGGGTATTCCGTTAATTTATGGTGTTGATGCCGTACACGGACACAATAATGTGTATGGAGCAGTAATTTTTCCGCATAATATAGGAATGGGATGTACTTGGAATCCAGCATTAATAGAACAAGCCAATCAAATTGTTGCTAAAGAAGTTTCGGCTACAGGAATTGATTGGACTTTTTCGCCTTGTATTGCCGTAGCTCGTAACGAACGCTGGGGTAGAACTTACGAAGGCTTTGGAGAAACTGCCGAAATTCAAAATATTATGGCTGAAGCATCGGTGCGTGGTTTACAAGGAGATAACCTTGCCGCTAATGAAACAATTTTAGCTTGTGCCAAGCATTTTGTAGGTGATGGTGGAACAGAGTTTGGCATTGATCAAGGAAATACCATTATTTCTGAAGAAGAACTAAGAGACTTGCATATGGAAGGTTATGTTGAAGCCATTAAAGCAGGTGTGGGAACAATAATGGCTTCGTATAGTAGCTGGAATGATGAAAAATTACATGGACACGATTATTTACTAACAGATGTATTAAAAAACGAATTAGGTTTTGAAGGCTTTATTATATCAGATTGGGCAGGCGTTGACCAAGTTGATGGGAATTATAGAACTGCTATTAAAAAAGCAATAAATGCTGGAATTGATATGGTTATGGTACCTACTGAATATGAAGTTTTTATTGGGCATTTGCTTAGTTTAGTTGAAGATGGCGAAGTAAGCCAAGCAAGAATTGATGATGCGGTTAGAAGAATTTTAAAACAAAAGTTTTTACTTAACTTATTTGAAGAACCATTTACAAACCCAGAGTTTACCAGTGATTTTGGCTCTGAAGCACACAGAGCCGTTGCCCGCCAAGTAGTAAGAGAATCAGTAGTATTGTTAAATGCTAAAAACGATGTTTTACCACTTCAAAAAAATGACCAAAAAATACTAGTTGCTGGTAGTTTAGCAAACGATTTAGGGGCTCAATGTGGAGGTTGGTCTATTTGGTGGCAAGGTGGCAATGGAGATATTACAGAAGGCACAAATATTTTACAAGGCATTGAAAAACTAAGCGAAACAAGTGAAATAATATATGCTTCAGACGGAGAATATAATGGAGAAGTAGATGTGGCTGTGGTGGTTATTGGTGAAAAAATACCTTATGCCGAAGGCAATGGCGACAGAGCCTCGCTTGAACTTGGAGAAGATGATGTAAACTTACTAAAAAAACTAAAAGAAAAAGGTATTCCTACGGTTGCGTTACTGGTTTCTGGCAGACCAATGATTTTTGGAGAATTACTAACTTATACCGATGCAGTTTTACCTGTTTGGTATCCGGGAACAGAAGCTGATGGCATTGCCGAAATTCTTTTTGGAGATTACTTACCAAGCGGAAAATTAACTCACTCTTGGGCAAGAAGTATGTCGCAAATTCCTATTAATGTTGAAGATGAAAATTACAATCCATTATTTGCCTACAAATACGGTTTACAAGAATTTCCAACACAAGAAACAGCCAATAATTTGATGCCGTATGCGGCTACAACCAATAAATTAGGCAATAAGATATTGCTTTCTTTTTCTGATAACATAACCGAAACGAATGCTCAAATATCTGATTTTACAATATGGGTAAATGGTTTGCCACAAAACAACTTAATAAACGAGATTAAAATAGCTAATTATGACGCAAGTATGCTTGAATTTTCGCTTAATAACAATATGCAAAACACCGATGCAATAAGAATTTTTTATACTGGAAATTCTATTTTAGCAGAAAACTTAATGCTTGAAACTTTTGAAAATTACTATGTTTATAATGCCATTTTAAACAATAATACCGTTTTTTCAATACCAACTAGAGTAGAAGCCGAAAACTATTTTGATATGTTTGGTATAGCAACTGAACCTTGTTCCGATATAGGTGGAGGAGAAAACGTAGGCTATTTCGATTCGGGCGATTGGTTAAAATATTACTTAATAGTGAACGAAGCAGGTTTATACAACATTACCGCCCGAATGGCTGGTTATGCAAACGGAAGTTTAAGGTTAACATTTAACGATTCTTTACAAACTTTTTTAAGTTACACCACAACAGGTGGTTGGCAAAATTGGCAAGATTTCGATACCTCAATTTATCTTGAACAAGGATCGTATGTAATGGAAGTTTATTCTTTTACCGATGCAATAAATATTAACTATTTCGATTTTGATTTAATAAGTACATCTATACACAACAATATTAAAAGTATTGAAGATATTAGCATTTATCCTAATCCAATTGAAGACAATATTAACGTTAGCTTTTCTTCTAATTATACACAAAATGCAAGCATTAAGTTAATAGACATTTCAGGAAAATTTGTAATAGATTTGTACCAAGGAAGCCTACAAAAAGGGAATAATAATTTTACATTTTCAATAAATGAAAAACTAGCAAAGGG
>JAHDDA010000016.1:2669-17142 GCA_020629595.1 Chitinophagales bacterium | reverse complement strand
AGAGGGTAAACAAATATTAGCTAAATAATCAATTATTAACACTTCAAAAAATCATTAAAAATGAAATTTTTCTACTGCTTTATTTTTAGCTTCCTTTCTATTTCTATTTCAGCCCAAGTAAGTTTCGATAAGGGTTTTTATGTAAATAATGAGGGTAAAAAAATTGAATGTTACATTAAAAATAAAAATTGGAAGAAATATCCTAATTCCATAACTATTAAAAAAGAGGGTATTACTTCAAAAATTGACATTTCAGAAGTTGAAAGCTTTGAAATTGGAAATACCCATAACTATGTAAGAAAAATTGTTTATATTGATAAGGCATCAGATAAAATAGAAAAACTGGAAGAAGTGGAAGGTTTTGTTTTTGAAAAAGACACTATCTTTCTTCGTTATTTAGTAAAAGGAACTAAAAACTTATTACATTATTCAGATGGCGATGCCGATAAATATTTTTATTATTCTGAAACAGATACATTACAACAATTAGCTTACAAGCGAATTATTTGGAGAGGAAATCAGGTAAATCCACATGATAAAGACCATCCGCAAATTGTACCTTTAAATGAATACAAAGTGCAACTTGGTGCCTTGGTTAGTTGTGGTAAAGAAACTGAAATAGCCCTACAAAAAATTGAATATTTACGTCATCCTTTAATTAGTTATTTTGAAGAATACTACAATTGTTCAGGTGAAGACTATATTAATTACACCAAACGAATGAATAAAACCAGTTTTAGTGTAAGTCCTAAAATTGGTATGCAATTTAGTAAATATGTTTTTTCGTTTTATCATTCTGCTGCAAATGATTATATGGGCTATAATCCTGGAATAAGGTTAGGGACTGATTTAGAATACAACTTTCCTTTTCATAGATATAAATGGTCTTTAATTGGTAGCATTGAATATCAATATTATAAAGGAAATGGTACTTTTAGATACACCAATAATGTGAGTTCTATTTTAAACGCCGATGTTGAATTAAGGTATCAATCTATTCAAACCTTGGTTATGCTGCGTCATTATTTTTATATTACAAAACAAAATAGTATTTACCTTCAAGCGGGTATGTTATTCGATTTTGATTTTGCTTCTTACCTACAAGTTAATCATTATGGAAATGAGTATGATTATCTGATAGGCTCTTTTGCACCTTTTGTTATTGGCATTGGAACCAAGTTAAAAGAAAGAGTATTTTGCGAATTAAACCTTATTTCTCAAAGAGCATTGGCAAGTGTTTATACACCTGAAAATAGTTATCGTACTTTTTATATTAGTATTGGTTATACCTTGTTTAAAAGAGACGGAAGAAGAAGTGAGTAAATAATAAAAGTTTCAAATTTAAAATTGCCTACTTTTGTACTTGATAAAAATCAATTGCAATGATATTACAAGGTAAAAAAGGAATTATTTTTGGAGCATTAAATGACCAATCAATAGCGTGGCAGGTGGCAGAACGTGCTAAAGCTCAAGGAGCAGAATTGGTTTTAACCAACGCACCTGTAGCAATGCGAATGGGAGCAATAAAAGAATTGGGGCAACAATTAAACGCACCTGTTATTAAAGCCGATGCCACTTCAGAAGAACATTTAGAAAAACTATTTACCGAATCGCAAGAACATTTTGGTGGTAAAATAGACTTTGTTTTACACTCAATTGGTATGTCTTTAAACGTGCGTAAAGGGCGTGAATACACCAATTTAGATTACAGCTTTTTTCAAAAAACTTTAGATATTTCGGCTGTTAGTTTTCATAAGGTTTTACAAACCGCTTGGAAATTAGATTGTATGAATGATTGGGGTTCTATTTTGGCATTAAGTTATATTGCTGCACAACGTACTTTCCCAGATTACAACGATATGGCAGATGCAAAAGCCTTGTTAGAATCTATTGCTAGAACTTTTGGCTATCATTTTGCCACAAAAAACAAGGTGCGTGTAAATACCATATCACAATCGCCTACTATGACTACGGCAGGTTCTGGTGTAAAAGGTTTTAAAGAGTTTTTTGATTATGCTGATAAAATGTCGCCTTTAGGCAATGCAAGTGCCGAAAGTTGTGCCGATTTTTGTTTGGCAATGTTTTCAGATTTTACACGTATGATAACAATGCAAAACCTTTATCACGATGGCGGCTTTTCTAATATGGGAATGAGTCCTGCTTTATTGCCAATGTTGGAAAATCAATAGACTTGAAAAACGATTGCCATAAAAGATCATTCATTTTTTATTTCGTATAATACTTATACTGTACAGACGTAGCATTGCTACGTCTTTAACAAAAAAAACGTTTTAAACTTTAAAGTCTAATAAAATAAGCTAAAATTGAAACCCAAACACACATTTTCGCCTTCAAGAATTATAAAAAGTTTTGGCTATGCAATTGAAGGCGTTTTTTATTTATTAAAGAACGAAAAAAACTTTCAAATTCATACAACAGCCGTTTTAGTTGTAAGTGTTACAGGTTTTTATTTTGGTTTAGAACCTTGGGAATGGTGTATAATAATTTTGTGTTTTATGCTAGTTTTATTGGGCGAAGCACTCAATTCTGCATTAGAAAAAATATGTGATTACGTTGCCCCTGAAAAACAAGACTTAATAAAAATAGCTAAAGATGTAGCAGCGGCAGGTGTGTTTTTAGCCGCTTTAGGAACAGTAATTATTGCTTTTATCATTTTTGGTTGTAAGATTTAAAATTGAATATACCACCAAATCTCAATTTTGAATTAAATCATTTAACTTTACGTTATCAAACTTTAGGGGTGTTCTTTTTAGAACTGAGATGTAAACCCTTAGAACCTGATGTTGTTAGTACAACCGAAGGGAAAAGTTTTTATAGTTTTGAGTTTTGGGTGATTAGCTTTTAGTCATTCCTTTTTCCATATACCTTTTACCCAAAACATAATTACATTTTCCCTATAACTTAAAACTTTAGTTTTGAAAATATTTATAAATAGGGAAATCCAAGAAACAGAAGCCAATACCAATCTTTTTCAGTTACTCAATAATTTTAATATTTATGCTGAAAAAGGAATTGCCGTAGCCGTAAATAACGAAGTTATTCCACGAACCGAATGGCAAAATTTTATTGTAAACGAAAACGATAAAATAACTGTTATAACTGCTACGCAAGGAGGATAATTTTTTCATTTTTCATCAAATTATTTATTATGGAAGTAATTTTTAAATCTGATTCAGTAGAAAATCTGAACTTATTGATACAATTAGCTCAAAAACTAAATGTAGAAACCAATTTATTTAAAAGTAATAAAGTAAAAACAAAAAAACTTGATTTAGAAGAATCAGCGAAATTGTATGCTGAACTTTATAAAAATGACGAAGAAATCAACGATTGGATGGATTTAATTGACAATAATTTAGAGTAAAATGTTAAGCAAAGGAACTATTATTTTAGTCAATCTAAATCCAACTAAAGGTTCAGAAACAGGTAAAATACGTCCTTGTGTGGTTGTTTCCAATAATAAACTAAATAAAATTCTACCAATTGTTCAGGTTACGCCCTTAACTAATTGGTCAGAAAAAAAATCGCAGATAATTACGAACATAGAAGTAGTACCAAATTCAATAAATAATTTAGATAAAAAATCAATAATTGACTGTATTCAAACAAGACCAATTGATATTCAACGTAGATATATCAAAAGTATTGGCTCAGTAAGTGCCGAAGTTACTGATGAGATAGATAAATCATTAAAAATTATATTCGATTTATAACACCCAATTTACAAAAAACAAGAATTAAAAACCCCCAAAGGGACGACACAATTATATGAAAAAGCAAGAAACAATACCATCAAAACACACCATTACTCGTGAGCCATTTCCAGCATCGAAAAAAGTGTATATACAAGGAAAAATTCACGATATTAAAGTGCCAATGCGTGAAATTACCTTAGAAGATACGCAACCCAAATTTGGCTTAGGCGGTGTAGAAAAAAATCCTGCCGTAACGGTTTATGACACTTCGGGTGTTTATACAGACCCAACCGTAGAAATTGACGTAAAAAAAGGCTTGCCACGTTTGCGTGAAGATTGGATTTTAGACCGTAACGATGTAGAAAGATTAGACGGCATTAGTTCCGATTTTGGAAAAGAACGCCTGCATAATTCCGATTTAGACTACTTACGTTTCGAGCATATAAAAAAGCCACTTAGAGCCAAAGAAGGGCAAAATGTAAGCCAGTTACATTACGCCAGAAAAGGTATAATAACACCAGAAATGGAATACATTGCCATTCGTGAAAACCAACGTATTGATGAATACAATAATGGCGAAATAGGACACCAACACGAAGGAAATAGCTTTGGAGCAAACACGCCAAAAAGCCATATTACACCAGAATTTGTGCGTAAAGAAGTAGCCGAAGGACGTGCCATTATTCCTGCAAATATTAACCACCCAGAAATAGAGCCAATGATAATTGGTCGTAACTTTTTGGTAAAGATAAACGCTAATATTGGCAACTCTGCCGTTACTTCAAGTATAGAAGAAGAAGTAGAAAAAGCAGTGTGGGCTTGCCGTTGGGGAGCCGACACTATTATGGATTTATCTACGGGTAATAATATACACGAAACCCGAGAATGGATTATTAGAAATTCGCCTGTTCCAATTGGTACAGTGCCTATATATCAGGCGTTAGAGAAGGTAAATGGTAAAGCCGAAGATTTAACTTGGGAAATTTTTAGAGATACTTTAATTGAGCAAGCCGAGCAAGGTATTGACTATTTTACCATTCACGCAGGCGTACTTTTACGCTATATTCCAATGACGGCAAAACGTGTTACAGGCATTGTATCTCGTGGAGGTTCAATAATGGCAAAATGGTGTTTGGCACATCATAAAGAAAACTTCTTATACACGCATTTTGAAGATATTTGTAAAATAATGAAAGCCTACGATGTTTCTTTTTCGTTAGGTGATGGTTTACGCCCTGGAAGTATTGCCGATGCCAATGACGATGCTCAATTTGGCGAATTAGAAACACTTGGCGAATTAACAAAAATTGCTTGGAAACACGATGTGCAAGTAATGATTGAAGGACCAGGGCACGTACCAATGCAGTTGATTAAAGAAAATATGGATAAGCAATTAGAAGCATGTGGTGAAGCGCCATTTTACACTTTAGGTCCTTTGACTACTGACATTGCTCCAGGTTACGACCATATTACTTCGGGCATTGGTGCTGCTATGATTGGCTGGTTTGGTTGTGCTATGCTTTGCTATGTTACACCAAAAGAACACTTGGGCTTGCCAAACAAAAAAGATGTAAAAGATGGTGTAATTACTTATAAAATTGCTGCTCACGCTGCCGATTTAGCAAAAGGACATCCTGGAGCACAAATTAGAGATAATGCACTAAGTAAGGCACGTTTTGAATTCCGTTGGAATGATCAATTTAACCTTTCACTTGATCCAGATACGGCACGTGAATTTCACGATGAAACCTTGCCTTCTGATAATGCAAAAACAGCACATTTCTGTTCTATGTGTGGACCACATTTCTGTTCAATGAAAATTTCGCAAGATGTACGTGATTTTGCTAAAGAAAATGGCTTAGAAGCCACCGAAGCCTTAGAAAAAGGAATGCAAGAAAAAGCCAAGCAGTTTGCCGAAAGTGGTGGAGAAATTTATTTATAGTTTTTAGTGCTTGGTTTTAAATTTAATAGGAAACCCCACATTTCAATTTGGTTTGGAATGTGGGGTTTTTGTTTTTTGTTGGTTAAGGTTTAAACTTCTTCCATATCTAATCCTACAACCCAAACAGGAACAGAAATCACTTTTGCAAAATCTTTTAAAATGGCTTTAGTTTTATCAAAAGTGACAATACCATCACTCAACATATTTTCTAAATTCCCCATTGGAACAACGTAAATAAGGCAATCAATAGAGTTTTGAACATTAGCTTTTAATACTTTGAAAAAATCTCGGTAAGCTAAAGCCCAATTCCCAAACTGAATTTCGCCAACCAATAAAGGTGTTTCTGTATCTGGTTCGTTGTAATTGTAGTCTGTTCCATTTGGTTCTTTTTTCCTAAATGATTCAGCAATTTTTGTTAATTCACTATTTTTAGATAAAAAATTCTTCCATCTTTTTTCTCCGTCAAAATATTGTAACTCACCAAAACATAGATTTCGTAAAGCAGCAATATTTTTCTTATGGTTTAAAATGGCAAAATCGAAACCTCCAATAGAACCTTTTTCGGCACTAAAATAAAAAACACCCCTTTCTTCACTTACTTCAAATTTCATTGCCATATTTGACATTGTTTTTAATAATCGTCTAATTTCAATGTTTAAATCTTTGGCTTTTATTCCTTTTGAAGTACCTGTTTTTATACGAGTTTCAATTGAAATTTCTGAACTCATACTTTTAACAAAAGCATCTTTAATTTTTGAATGTGTTGTTAAAATTTCATAAGCGTGATGATGAAAATATTCTTCTTGTACAAAAAGTTTAGCCTTATCAACTGCCAACCAGTTTTGTTTTTCTTCTTTAGTCATAGATTTTTTTATAAAGTTCTTCTCCAATTTTTTCTACAATACCAATTACCAAGGCATTTCCCATAAAAAAGGCTCGTTTAGTATTGGTAATTCCCTCTAGCTTTGTATGGTTATCTGGAAACATATTTAGGCGTTCCAATTCTATGGGAGTTAATCTTCGCAAACCTCTATCTGACATAACAACGTGTTTAAATCTTGATGCAGATTTTCCACCTTCACCAGTAATTATTGTGCGTGAGGCATTGTCTAAAGCATCTGGAAAAATCATTGCTCCTTCGCTATAATTATATTCAAAACCATCTTTGGTAGTGCGAACTTCTTTTTTTGCCCCTTTTAGGTATTGCCATTTGGGTAAATCTTCATCATTGATAAAAAACTCATCTGTAACTTCGCCATTTTGTAGCAAGCTACCTAAAACTGTTCTTTTTCCATTATATAATGCTACGGTTTTTGAAGTGTAAACAGTTCCATTAATTAGAATACCAGTATTTAAAAAGGGAGATAATTTTTTACCTTTATTAAAATTGTCTGAAATATCAACAATGTTATTGTCTAAATCAAATTCATTGATAAAATTTAATTCATTATTTTCTTTTTCGACTGAAAACGCTTGTGCAAAAACACCATTTTCAATCATCCAATTCTTTTTTGAAGAATTTAAGAGCTTTTCATACATTTTTGTTGAACGATGATAGCCAATAAAAAATACTCGTCTTCTACGTTGTGGCATTCCATATTCGGCGGCATTAATTACTCGCCATTCAACGGCATATCCTAATTCGTCAAGACTTTTAAGCATTACGGCAAAATCTCGTCCACGTTGTTTAGCAGGCGATTTTAATAAGCGATCTACATTTTCGAGTAAAAGATATTTAGGTTTATTTTCTTTTTCACTTAAAATTCTATGAATTTCCCACCATAAAACCCCCTTTTTACCTACTAAACCTTTAGCATTATTTGAAGTAGAAGCAACTGAATAATCTTGACAAGGAAAACCGCCACATAATAAATCGTGATTTGGAATTTCATTTGCAGAAACTAAAGCAATATCTTTATTTGAATGATTTTCTTTACCAAACTTTGCTTCATAAACCATTGAGGCGTGTTGGGTTTTAGTAGCAGGTTCAAATTGATTACTCCAAACAATTTGGTACTTATTAAATTTCTCTAATCCTAATCTAAAACCACCAACACCAGCAAATAATTCTGCAACTTTTATTTTAGGTTTACTCATAATGGGCTAAGGTAAAATAAAAAATTAAATTTCGATACATTAAGTTATCCACTAATTTTATGGATTTTGGTTCATATAAAAATGAATTGAAAAAGGGAAACTATTTTTTTAATTCATCAAAATTCAGCAATAACAGTAGTGCCACCTTTTACTTTTTGTTGTAGGTTTACATTAATTTTTGCATCAAGAGGTAAAAATAAATCAACTCTAGAACCTAGTTTAATAAATCCTAATTCATTGCCTTGTATTACTTCTTCGCCTTCATTTAGATAATTAGAAATTTTACGAGCCAATTTACCTGCTATTTGCCTAACTAAAATTTCAGCATCGTTAATTTCATCTTTAATAACGCTGGTAAATCTTTCGTTTAATTCTGAAGATTTTGGATGCCAAGCTACTAAGTAATCGCCTGGGTGATATTGTGTATAGGCAACTTTTCCACTCATTGGATTTCGGTTTACATGCACATTGGCTGGCGACATAAATATAGAAACTTGTAAACGTTTATCTTTAAAGTATTCTTTTTCTTCAACTTCTTCAATTACCACAATTCTACCATCGGCAGGTGCAATTACTTGTCCTGTTTTATTGTTTACAATTTTTCTTTTAAGCGGAATGCGAAAAAACGAAACCATAAACAAGAAAAAAACAATACTAGCAATTAATATTATGGTTTTTAATGCAGATAATTCTGGGACAAAATGGAATACCGCAATATTTAAAAGCAAAACAGCTACAAAACAAGTTAATAAAATGGTGTAACCCTCTCTGTGAATTTTATATGGCATTAAAAATATTTATTTTTAGGTAAAATCAATAACACATTTTACCACTTTCTGTTTTGAAAAGAAAAACAAAATTAACTTAAAATTGGTGCTTAGTATAAAAAATTAAGTTTTTGTAACTTTTACCAATTAAGTTTTCTTTTCCAGATAGTCATTTATTTTACCTCGTAATATTTTGGCAGCATCTTCAACCAATACCGTATTGGCAGCCGCCCAAACTCCTGTTTCTGAAGAGGCTAGATGTTTTATGCTATTTTCGCCTCTCAATGGAGGGTAAAACTCAATATGAAAGCGGTAATAGTCTTCCGAATCAATCCATTCAAGGCTATTTATAGGTGCCTGATGAATACACATCATATATGGAAATGGTTTATTGTAAATTTTATCGAAACCACCATTTAAAGCCCTTAGCATTTTAGCTAAATCGTTAATGTTTTGCTTTGTGAAATCTGAAAAGGTTTGAATATTTTGTTTGGCAACCACAAATACACCAAAAGGGTAATCGGTAAAATGAGGAATATATGCCAAAAACGATTCATTTTCCATTACAATTCTTCTACCATCTTCAAGTTCTGCCTTGTTCATTACGCTAAAAAGGTTTTCACCCTCTCTATCGTAATAAGTTTCGCAATTATCTAGTTCTGTTTCTATTTTTAAAGGCACAAAAGAGTAACTATAAATTTGCCCATGCGGATGTGGCATTGTAACGCCTACTTCCTTTCCTCTATTTTCAAAAGGAAAAATGTATTTTATATTTTCATCTTTTGATAGTTCATTGTGGCGTGAAATCCAAAGTTTTACCAATTTTTCGATATGCGAAACACTTAGTTCATGTAAGTTAATGGTATGTTTTGGCGAATACAATACCACATCGCATTGCCCATAAGCCTCGCTTGTAGTATAAAGTGGATTTTCTCTTTCGCCCACTATTTCTGGATTTCTTGAAAGTACAGGAAAGTCATTTGGATATAATAATACATCAAAATCTGCTGGAACTTTATCATTGTCGTCTCCAGGGCAAAACGGACACCAATCTTTAGGCATATCGGGGCGTTTCTGGCGATTAGCCGCCACCATTGTCCAAGTATTCAATAATGGATTCCAACGTAATTCAGGCATTGTAAAAAGTTTGTTGCAAATATAGGGTTTTGCTGTTTGCTGAATGTGTGTTTACTCACTTACAATTAACTGCCCTGTTTTAATAAGTTTAGAAGATTGAAAAATTCGATAAGTGTAAATTCCACTATTTAACCAACTTACATCAATAACTGTTTGCCCATTAATTTCGGTTCTTAAAATATCTCTTCCCAAAATATCGTTTACACGAATTTCAATATTATTATTATTTTCCAAAGCAGTATCAATATGTAAAACTCCATTATTTATAGGATTGGGATATAGAAATATATTTTCTTCTTTTTGTAAATAGTTGTTGTTAGTTTGTGGTTCTTCTATTGCTTCATAAATGGTACATTCATAATCAATGGCTTCTAATTCTAGCGGTAAGCCTGGTGTTAAATCTTTATTTTCGAAGCCTATAAAATTGGGTTCATATTTTTGAGTCATAAAAATCCCAAAATTTCCTTCATCGCCTTGAAATGCTGTAAACTGTCCTTGTGGGTTCTTGTATTTCCAGCGTAAAATTCCTTCTACATCAACCTCAAAAGCTTCACCAGTTGAGGCATCACTAATAAGGGTGTTTCCATTAGGTAATCTACGAGCCGCCGACATTTTAGGAACAAACCAGTTGTTTTCATTATTGGCGTTGTACTGCCAAGTAGGCGTTTCAGGTAAAAATGCTTCACCGCTTGTTGGTTGTTCATAATTGCCATTTGAGGTGTAAGGTAGTTCTACTTCAACAACGGTTGAAAACTCAATAGGTGATTTATAGTTTCCATTATTAAACACTAAAATATTTCCTGCACCTGAGTAACCTTCAGGAATCCAATGTGTATGGTGTTGCCAAAAAAGTTGTTGGTTGTCTTCTGTTCCACTATTGTATGCAGCAGGATTTCCCCAACGGTACAATAAATCGCCTCCTTTTCCATAATTACCACCAGTTGAACCAGCAGATTCTTCTATTGTTGTGCTATGGTCTATAATCCAAAATTCATTGAAGTAACGAACACTCATAATTATTTGGTCTAGTGCTGCATTATAGTCTATAAAGTTAGCGTGCATCCAATCATCATTATTGGGGTTACCACCTTCATAATTTATATGAATTTTATGAGGGTTTTCGGCAGGTTCTCCGAAATTATCCATTTCAGGATATATATTTTGAACTAAATGATCCATAGTTCGCCATTGCCAAACAAGTTCATAATTATTTGTTCCTATTGGTTTAAACTCTAATATTGTTTCGGTTCTTATTGTTTCTTGATTTGAAAGTATAATACCGCCAGCTTCCTCGAAAATTTCAATAGGAATAATTTCCCAAGCCAAAACTAAAATATTGCCATTGGGTAAAGGCTCAATATCGTGGTGGAAAGTATAATTGCTTGGATCTGGGTTATTCATTTGCCAAACTAATTCATTGTCCCAATTTCTAATTTCAACACCACCACCGTTAGAAGTGGCAATTGGTCTAATTAAATTACCTTCATTATCAAGGTAAGCAGAAAGTTTAGTATTGTTATCAGTTTCCCAAACATTAATTGTTTTGCCACAATTGTCAACTAAGTAAACAGTTTTTCCACTTGAAGGAGAAACCAGCGTATAACCATTATATGCCAAGCTATCGTTGTATTGCAAACCAAGTGTTTGTTCTTGGGCTTGAGTAATAATGGAAAATAGTGAAAAAAATAAGACTAAATATCGCATTGTTTTAATTAAATATAGAAATCAATTGTTTTGCAAATGTTCATCAATTTTAGGTTAAAGTTTATTGAATTTATCAAAGTTTGTTTCTGTTTTTCTTAAAATAAATTATGTGAAATGTATTTTTTAGTACAAATTATTTGGAAAGTAGCAAAAATTTGACGAATTTAGATAATTGAACCACAAAAAGATTATGCTCTATTACCTAAATAATCAAATAGCAGTGTTGTGTAGGGTTAGTATGCAACCATTTCAATCTTATATGTATCGTTATTTAAAGGACTCTCAATATTTGTCGAGAAAAATACTATTATTCAATCTATAAATTAATTATTTAAAACTAAAAAGATGAAAAAAATTATTCTAAGTGCTATGCTTTGTGGCGGTTTTCTACTTGTAGGAACTAATGCAAATGCGCAACTTTCTACAGATGTTCAAACTGAAAATTATGTGAAAGAGAAACAAATGTTTAAAAAACTAAATCCAAATGCAACTAATGCTCAAGTACAAGAATTTATCAATGAAATGGCTAAGAAATACCCAAATGTTGAAAGTTTACAAAAGCAAAAAAAAGAAGTAGTTAATTCAAAAAATAATGTAATAGAAAAGCCTTTGAAAGTAAATACTAAGCCAAGTTTGAAGGGGCAGACGATTGATTCCAAAGCTATTCGAAAAGACGTTATAATTGAAGCTCCAAAAGCCAAGTAAAAACTAAATTGTACATTTAAAAACTATAAATAATATGAAAAAAATATCTATTTTATTTTTAACTTTTATGGCATTGGTTAGTACTGACGTATTTGCCCAATGTTCTGTTATAGGAGAACCTGGTTCTTTTGCACCTACTGTAGATCCTGTAGCAATTACCGTGTCTTGTGACCAAGGTGCAATAGATTTTACATTACCTAATGTTGCTGCGGAATTAGATCCAGGTATATATCTAGCTGGAGCCAATGACGGTACAGCAGGTACACCTGTTGATCCAGTGACTTTCCCTGATATATTAGCAGTGCCTGGATTTGACATTTACGCTGTATCTCCTTCATTGGGAGATTATTATGTTGGTACAGAATATGGTCCAGCACTTGGCGATGGAGATGGGCTAATTTCTGGAGCTTTACTAAATCCATCTTGTGATCCTGAAGACCAGACTTTCTATGCTTTACCAATAATTGATATTTACGAATTTGATCAAGTAGCAAATGCACTTGGTGCATTCCTTAATACTTTTGTCGGAGATGATGTTGCAAACCCTGAATGTGGACAAGCTCCAATTACAGGGCAAGTAACTGTTAATCCTGTTTTAACTGCTCAGTTGGTATCTGAAGATGCAGCTGGTTGTGGTGATTTAGTTGCTGCTTTATTTGATGCTAATGGAAATCAGTGTGCTGGAACAGAACAAACTGTTTCTTGTGGCGCAGATGGAGATACACCAACAGCTTCTTTTGCTGCTGATGCAAATGGCTGTTATGCTGCTCAAGATGTAGTAGGAACTGCTTGTAGTGGTTGTACAACTACCACTCCTTGTGAAGCAGCCACACCAATTTCTTGTGGTGAAACTGTTGCAGGAACAAATATTGGTGCAGTAGGAGATGCAGATGCAGATGCTTTGGGTTCTTGTGGAACAACTCCTGGTGCTGTTGGTGCGTGGTTCACATTTGTAGGAACTGGAGACGATGTTGTTTTTTCAACTTGTGATGATGCTGATTTTGATACAAAAATTAATATATATTCTGGTGGTTGTGGTGCTGCATTAGTTTGTGAAGGAGGAAATGATGATGGTACTGGATGTGGAGGATTTACCTCTCAAACAGCCCCAATTACTTCTGTTGCAGGTACAACATATCTTGTTTATGTTACAGGATTTGGTACTGATGAGGGTAATTTTAACTTAACGCTGACTTGTACTCCACCTCCAACGCCTTGTACGCCAGGTGTTGCTAATAATACTGGAGTTGATTGTAGTACAGCTATCGATATTTGTGGAGAGTGTTCTGTAAGTGGAACGAATGTTGGAAATGGACCTGCATCTGATTTTTGTGCTGTACCAGCTTGTACTGGTGCTGATGGAGCTTCTGCTTCTTGGTTAACATTTGTTGGAGATGGTGGAACTTATACTTTTAATACCAATGGTTCAGATTTTGACACACAATTAGCTGTGTTTACTGATGATGGTGCAGGTTGTTTTACCTGTGTGGATGGCGATGATGATGGTGGTAGTAGTATTCAGTCTGCTGTAACAATAACAACTATTGCTGGCACAACTTATTTTATAGTTTTAGATGGATTTGGTACTGCTTCTGGTAATTGGATTTTAAGTGTAACTGATGGTTCTGCTATAGATGGGGAAGGGAATGCTGTTAATATACCTTGTCCAAGTGCCCCAGCTAGCTGTCCGGCAGTAACCCCACCTTCAATTACAACTGGAATTGATGATCCCAATACTCCTTCTATTGCTGATCCTTGTGGTTGCGGAAATCCATTGAATGTAGATTTAGATGGAGATCAGGCAACTTCAGCAGATAATTACTTCCATGAAATTATTACGATTCAATCTTCTACTGGAACTATTGTTATTGATGGACAAAGTGGATTTTTTGATAATTCTGGTAATGCTATAACTTTATTAGCTAGCGATTTTGTTAATATTGGTGATACAGATGGAAACGGACAAGATGAGTTTCAAGCAGTGGTTTGGCACTTAGAAGGAACAGGATATACTTTTGACGTAACCGTAGATGGTGAAGCATTAAACTTAAGTAACTCTTGTAATGCTTGCCCTGCTACCGACATTCCAACTTTATCTGAATGGGGATTAATTACTTTAGCGTTAATGTTGTTAAGCTACGGTTCTATTGCAATGGCTGGTGCTGGTAAGTTAGCAGGTTCAAACAATATGCAATTACCAGTTGGTTTCAATATTCCTGTAAACGCTGCTATTTTACGTAAAGCATTTGCCTTTACAGCAATTTTAGCCATTATGGGTTATGCTTGTTCTATTATTTTCTTTGGAACAATATTCTTTAGCGATATTGTAGGTGTGGCTATTGCAGGTCCTGTATTTGCATACTTAGCACACTTATTATATATGATTGAAAAGAAGAATAAGTAAT
>JAHDDA010000016.1:0-2569 GCA_020629595.1 Chitinophagales bacterium | reverse complement strand
GTATTTGCATACTTAGCACACTTATTATATATGATTGAAAAGAAGAATAAGTAATACTTCGGCTATACTCGGTAACCCAATACGGATATTAAGCGTAGCCAAAATTACTTTAAATAAAAGCCCGATAAGTTCTGAACTTATCGGGCTTTTTTAGTTAGTGGGGTAGTCGAATTGCTTAGTGAACTTGTCGAACTACAAATCTAAGCCAACCATTTTTTCTGGTCTTACCTTTTCATCAAATTCATCAGAAGATAAATAACCTAAAGCAATAGCAGCTTCTTTTAAACTTGAATTTTCTTTATAGGCTTTTTTAGCAATTTCCGATGCTTTATCGTAACCAATATGCGTATTTAATGCAGTTACCAACATTAAGGAATTGTGTAAGTTCTTTTGAATAATATCGTGGTTTGGTTCAATTCCTTTAGCACAATTTTCATTAAAAGAAGCACAAGCATCGCCTAAAATACGTGCCGACATTAAGAAATTAAAAATCATCATTGGCTTAAAAACATTTAACTCGAAATGTCCGGTAGAACCACCAACATTTATGGCAACATCATTTCCTAAAACCTGAGCACAAACCATTGTTAAGGCTTCTGATTGTGTAGGGTTTATTTTACCAGGCATAATTGAAGAACCTGGCTCATTGGCTGGAATAATAATTTCACCAATACCACAACGTGGTCCCGATGCCAACATACGAATATCGTTGCCAATTTTCATAAGGCTAACTGCTAAAGTTTTTAAAGCCCCATGTGCTTCCACAATGGCATCGTGAGCAGCTAAGGCTTCAAATTTATTTTCTGCTGTTACAAAAGGGTAGCCAGTTAAGTTAGCAATTTTTTCAGCAACTAAAGGTGCATATCCTTCAGGTGTGTTAATGCCTGTTCCAACGGCTGTTCCACCTAAAGCCAATTCAGAAAGATGTGCTAAACTATTTTTAATAGCACGTAAAGCGTGGCATAATTGAGAAACATAACCCGAAAACTCTTGACCTAAAGTTACTGGAGTAGCATCCATAAAATGCGTTCTTCCAATTTTTACTACTTCCATAAAAGCTTCTGATTTTGCTTTCAAAGTATCGTGCAAAGCCTGTACATTTGGAATGGTGTTTTCTACTAAAATAGTATAAGCCGCAATGTGCATTGCCGTAGGGAAAGTGTCGTTTGATGATTGTGATTTATTTACATCATCATTTGGGTGTAAAAATTTCTTTTCATCTAATAAAGAGCCACCATTTAAAACGTGTCCACGATTGGCAACAACTTCATTTACATTCATATTTGATTGTGTACCTGAGCCAGTTTGCCAAACTACCAATGGAAATTGATCATCTAAATCCCCTGCCAGAATTTCATCGCAAACTTTACCAATTAACTCAGCTTTTTCATTAGGAAAGTTGGTTAATGCTGCATTGGTTTGTGCTGCTGCTTTTTTCAAAATGGCATAAGCTCTAACAATTTCAATAGGCATACGGGTTGGTAAACCACCAATTTTAAAATTTTGTGTTGAACGTTGGGTTTGTGCTGCCCAGTATTTATCGGCTGGAACATCAATATAGCCGATGCTATCTTTTTCGGTTCTAAAGTTAGACATATTTTTAAGTATTTTAATCCAAGTTGCTATGTACGAAAGTATATTTTAAATATACCATTTTTTTGTAGTGATGGCGATTTATCGCATCATTGGACACGATAAATCGCTGTCCGTACAAATACATCGCAACTTGAGTTATTTTAAATTAAGCAATGCAAAGGTAGGGGAATTGAGAATTTTGGAATTAAGAATTAGAGATTTAAGGATTAAGAATTTTGGAATTAATAGTTAACAATTAATGATTAACAATTTAAGAATGATAAATAAGTCCTAATTTTACCATTGTTTAATTTTAATTAATAAATAAATGCCTAAAAAGAAAAAGCAAGATGGGAAACCTCAAGTTCATGAAGAATTAGAAGGATTTGAAATAAAAATTAATGAGTTTGGTCAAATTGTTTCAAATTTAGATGCTGAACAATTGAATAATTTTTTGGATAAACATGTTGATGACAAAAAATTGCGTGATAGAGATGATTTGGATGATGAGGTTTTAGAGGAAGTTGAAGATGCTGAAATTGACGACTTAGATTTACCAAACTTTGATGAAATTGAGCAATCTTTAGAAGATGAATAATAAATTAAATAGACCTATTCGTGTTTTGGTAGCTAAAGTTGGTTTAGACGGACACGATAGAGGAGCAAAAATTATTGCTTCGGTTTTGCGTGATGCAGGTATGGAAGTAATTTATACTGGTTTACGCCAAACCCCTCAAATGGTAGTGAATGCGGCTTTACAGGAAGATGTAGATGCTATTGGTATCAGTATTCTTTCGGGTGCGCATATGACTGTTTTCCCTAAAATAATTAATTTAATGCGGGAGAAAGAAATGAATGATGTATTGCTTACAGGTGGAGGTATAATTCCAGAGGAAGATGCAAAAGAGCTGAACGAATTAGGTGTTGGAACACTTTTTCCACCAGGTACAGCAACCAATACAATAACTGATTATATTTCTAATTGGGTTGAGGA
>JAHDDA010000340.1 GCA_020629595.1 Chitinophagales bacterium | reverse complement strand
ATGCAACAAGGACAAACGAGTCGCGGACAAATTCGTACTGACGTTGAAAACATTTTTCCTATTATCAAAAAATTCTTGTATTCCGACCAAGAAATATTTTTGCGTGAATTGGTTTCAAATGCCGTTGATGCCACAAGCAAGCTAAAAACCTTATCGGGCAAAGGTTTAATAACAGGAAACTTAGGCGATGACCTTTCGGTAGAAGTTAGCGTAGATAAAGAAGCTAAAACACTTACCATTTCCGATAAAGGAATTGGAATGACCCAAGAAGAAGTAGAAAACTACATAAATCAAGTGGCTTTTTCTTCGGCTAAAGACTTTTTAGAAAAGCACAAAGATGATGGTGCTGTGGTAATTGGAAACTTTGGTTTAGGTTTTTACTCTGCTTTTATGGTTGCCGATAAGGTAGAAATTCATACACTTTCGCACCAAGAAGGAGCAAAGCCAGTGCGTTGGGCTTGCGAAGGCGACCCCAATTATAGCATTGCCGAAGGCGATAGAACTACACGTGGAACAGAAATTACTTTACACATTTCTGACGATGCTACCGAGTATTTAGAAGATTACCGAATTGAGCAATTACTAAATAAATACTGTAAGTTTTTACCTGTTGAAATTCAGTTTGGCGAAGATGAAAACACCCAAACCATTATCGATGAAGATGGCAACGAAACAGAAGAAACACTTACAACACCAAAAATAATTAATAATCCTTCGCCAGCTTGGACTAAAAAGCCTGCCGATTTGACAGATGAGGATTACATTGCTTTTTACAAAGAATTATATCCTTATAGCTACGATGAGCCTTTATTTTGGATTCACTTAAATGTAGATCACCCATTTAACTTAACAGGAATTTTATATTTTCCTAAGTTGAAACAAAATGTAGAGGTAAAGAAAGATAAAATTAGCTTGTACTGCAATCAGGTTTTTGTAACCGATAATGTAGAAGAAATTATACCTGAATTTTTGAGCTTGTTGCATGGTGTTATTGATTCGCCAGATATTCCGTTAAATGTTTCTCGTTCTTACTTACAAAGCGACCAAAATGTAAAGAAAATTAGTTCTTACATTACCAAAAAAGTGGCTGGCAAGTTAGGCGATATGTTTAAAAAAGATCGTGAAAACTTTGAAGCTAAATGGCAAGATATTGGCGTTTTCTTGAAGTACGGAATTTTAAGCAATGAAAAATTTGCCGATAAAGCTAAAAAATTCTGTTTATTGGAAACAACCGATGGTAAATACCATACTTTAGAAGAATTAACCGAAAAAGTAAAAGCCAACCAAACCGATAAAGATGGCAAAGTGGTTATGCTTTATACTACGCACACCGAAGAGCAAGACGGTTATATTCAATCTTGCATTGCAAAAGGCTACGAAGTAATTAAGTTTAATACCATAATTGATCCGCATTTTATTGGCTGGATAGATCAAAACAACGAAAACGTGAGTTTTAAACGTGTTGATGCCGATATTGTAGATAATTTGGTTGAAAAAGATGAGCAACAAACTTCGGTATTAAGCGAGGAGCAAGAAACAACCTTAAAAGGTTTGTTTGGCAAATTAATGGGCGAAAACTCAACCGTAACCGTAGAAACAAAAGCCCTTTCGCCAGACGATTTGCCCGTATTAATTACCAAGCCAGAGCTTATGCGTAGGTACGCCGATATGAGTGCCTACAACGGAATGGGAATGGGACAAATGCCAGAAATGTATAATTTAATTGTGAACTCAAACCACCCAATTTCTTCAAAAGTTTTGGAAGAAGCCAACGAAGACACACAATCGGCAATGGTAAAACAATTACACGATTTGGCTTTATTATCGCAAAATATGTTGAAAGGTTCAGACTTAACCAACTTTATTAAGCGTAGTGTTGATTTGGTGTAGTTTTGAGTGATTAGTTTTTAGTTACTCTTGAAACATACTTTTTAACCCTTCAAACTCTTTGGTGAGTTTGGAGGGTTTTGTTTTATGCCCAAGGCTTCCAAAACCCTAAAAACTTCTGCTTTGGCTGTGTGAGTATTTTCCATATCAAAATTGCCCAATTTACGAGCATTTGAAACAGCTTTTTCTTGATTCGGTTTTAAGCGTTTATAAATATCGTTATTAGCTTTTTTGTAATATTTCTCCGTTTTTTCGTAGTCTGGTAAATGCTTTTTTAATTGCTTTACGGCTGTTTCACATTTTGGCATAAATTGTCCTATATTTTTGAAATGTAATAAATACCAAAATTCAATACAAGGCGAATTAACAAAAACTTCAACGTTTTTAATTCTTTTAGCCTTACGAAAATATTGCTTGAATTTCTCTATTTGATTATCATGAATTATGGCATCAAAATCGAGCAACCAAAATACTTTTTCGTAGCCTTGATTGGCTAAATTTGCTACATATTCAAATTGTTGTTTCAAGGTTTTTTTCTTGGCTATTCTGGGTTCTATCTTTAGAGAGTCTATGCTTTCAAAATCTCCCATTTTTTGGAAATACCAAAGCTCCGTTTCTCCATCAACTACAATGGCATAAGACTTTCTTACTACTTGCTTTCTTCTTTTATTCTGTTTTCGTGCCATCTTCAGGAGTAGTATCAATATAATAATCTTGTAGGTTGGGTCTTGCTCCTAATTTGCCAATTTTATAGGCATTATAAATCGAGCCAGTATCTTTTCGGACAACAGAAGAATCGAAATCGGCTAAAGAATACAGGTCGGTGCTTTCATTAGTTATTTTTTCG
>JAHDDA010000339.1 GCA_020629595.1 Chitinophagales bacterium | reverse complement strand
GAAGTATAAAACATAGACTAAACAAACTCCCCACCAAAATCAATTAGCTTTGCAAAATTTAAGTACAAACAACTAATAAAATGTCTATTGAAAAACGATTAAAATCGGCTATCAGAGATGTGCCTAACTTTCCCAAAGAAGGCATTGTTTTTAAAGATATAACTCCCATTTTACTAGACCATAAATTATGTAAAGACATAGCCGTTGAATTGGCAAAACAAGTAAAAAGCTGGGAAATAGATAGGGTAGTAGGTATTGAAAGTAGAGGTTTTTTATTTGGAATGATGTTGGCAAATGAATTGCAAATTCCATTTGTGCCAATTCGTAAAAAAGGAAAATTACCCTACACCAAAGTTAGCATTGATTACGAATTGGAATACGGAAGTGCCACCATAGAAATTCATCAAGATGCCGTTGTAAAAGGTGAACGCATTTTAATTCACGATGATTTATTAGCAACTGGAGGAACTGCCGATGCCGCCGCCAAATTACTTAAAAATATAGGGGCTGAAATAGCAGGATTTTGCTTTTTGGTAAACCTTAGTTTCTTAAACGGAACAAGGGTTTTAAACAAGCATTCGGTAAATAATATTTCATTAAGCACGTATTAAAATACCTTTAATTTCTGAAATCAGAAACGAAAAACCTAATGCCGAAAACCATAAAAACAATAGGAATAATAGCCACAGCAAGAGCCATAGATACAGAAAAACTTCAAAATGCCATTGCTGATTTAGAAAATTGGGGAATTAAAGTTGAAATTGGCAAAAGTATTGGTAAAGTCAGTAATCAGTTTGCAGGTACAGACGCACTAAGAGCCGAAGATTTACAGGCAATGTTACAAAACCCACAAATTGATGCTATTTTATGTGCCAAAGGAGGTTACGGAACAGCCCGTATTTTAGATTTAATTGATTGGAAAAGCGTACAAGAAAAACCAATTTTAGGTTTTTCAGATATAACAGCCTTGCATTGCCACGTACATAATTTGGGTTGGCAATCGGTTCATTCTGTAATGGGTTCTACTTGGAAAACCGCCACACCCAGCACGCTTAGAAGTATCTATAATTACTTTTTTGGCAGTGAATTATCCTATGAGTTTTCGACTCATAAATTCAATAAATTAGGAACGGTAAACGCCCCAATTATTGGTGGAAATTTATCGGTAATTTATAGTATTGTGGGGTCAAAATCGGAGGTAGATTTTTCGGGTAAAATATTATTTTTAGAAGATTTAGATGAATATCTTTATCACACCGATAGAATGATGTTATGTCTCAAAAGGGCTGGTAAATTAGAAAACTTAGCAGCTTTATTAGTCGGTAGCTTTAGCAATATGCACGATAATGCCATTCCTTTTGGAAAAACTGCCTACGAAATAATTTTTGAACATACAAAAACGTATAATTATCCCAAGGCTTATGGTTTTCCTTGTGGGCATACAAACGAAAATTTAACATTGCCATTTGGGAAAAACACAACTTTAACTATTCAAGAAAAAATGTGTCAATTAACAATTAATAATTAAACATCCATAATAAAGCTATTCATTTTCCAACTTACATAGCACGCCGTTACCTATTTTCTAAAAAAAGCACAAACGCCATCAATATAATAGCAGGCGTTTCGGGCATTGGTATAGCCTTTGGCACAATGGCATTGGTATTGGTACTGTCGGTTTTCAATGGTTTAGAAGGTTTGGTTATTGGTTTGTATGATACTTTTAATCCCGATTTTAAGGTTTCGCCCAAAATAGGTAAAGTATTTACGCCCAAAGAAAATTTACTTTCCGATATTGAAAATATTGAAGGCGTAAAAGCTGTTTCGGGTATTTTAGAAGAAGTTGCCGCCCTAAAATACAACGATAGCAATGGCATTTGCCGACTAAAAGGCGTTGATGCTAATTTTACCTTAGTAAGTAATATGGATACTGCTATTAGGCGTGGTAATTTTGAATTGGCAAAACAAAATGCCATTTTAGGCTTAGGCGTAGAACAAGAGTTGGAAGTAAATATTTACAATAATTTCGATTATCTGGAAGTGTATATGCCAAAGCGGCTTGGAAAAGTAGGTTCTTTAGATCCTGAAAAAGCATTTAAAAAAGGAAATTTATTTCCCAATGGTACTTTCTCTATTCAAGAAAGTTTTGACAAGGAATATGTAATTGCCCCACTTAAATTTGTACAAAATCTTCTAGACTATAACAAAGAATTGAGCCACATAGAAATAGCAATTTTACCAAATGCCGAATTAGAAAATGTACAAGAAAAATTGAATATTTTACTTGGCGATGAATTTAAAATTCAAAACCGTTTTGAACAAAATGAGTTTTTATATAAAATTATGAAAACCGAAAAATGGGCTGTATTTCTCATTTTAAGCCTTATTTTGGTAGTAGCTTCTTTTAATATTATTGGTTCACTTTCTATGTTGGTTATAGAAAAAAAAGATGATATTAATGTATTGAAAGCACTAGGAGCAGATAGTTCCATTATTCGTGAAATTTTCTTATCGGAAGGAATTTTACTATCATTTACTGGCGGATTAATAGGAATGGGTTTGGCGTTTGTAATTTGTTTATTGCAACAATGGTTTGGCTTTGTTAAAATTCAAGGGCAGGGCTTATTACTAGATAGTTACCCAGTTGAAATGCAGTTAGGCGATTTTATTTTAGTTTTTTGTACCATAGCCATAATTGCCTTTTTAGCTTCATTTTTTCCAGCCAATAAAGCAGC
>JAHDDA010000338.1 GCA_020629595.1 Chitinophagales bacterium | reverse complement strand
GAACTAAAAGCCGTTGATGTTGAAATTGTAGAATTTAGCTTTTTACCTCAAAACTTCAATGAAAATAATTTTGTTTCTTTTGCTCCTGATAAACGTATAAAGATTACTGTTGTAGAAATTCTAAAACAGTTTTTTACCGAAAACGAAAAGGCTATTATTTACAACTGCCTAACTATTGATAACAAACAAAAAGCACGTTCAAGGCTTTTCAATAAATGGTTCAAAGAAGCAAATTTTACAGATTTAGCCAAATTCGATTCAATTATAACTATTGAAGAAGAAGCAACATTTTTTCAAAGTTTAGTTATTCATAAACAAAACCCCAAAATTGAAGAAGTGAAAAAAGTGTTTTTTGATTTATCAAACGAATTAAGTAAATAGTATTTTATGGGTAGATGGTCAAGTTTTCCAACAATGGTAAATGAAGGCTTAATTTATTAAAACCTAACTTTCATTCAAAAGGTACAAGCTCCACAAAAAAAGCCTAAGAAATTAGTTTTTCTCACCCTTTTTTATTTCTACTCAATTTAGTTTCCCAACAAAAAAATAAGCACCTTTGTATTTCGTTTCTTTTCAATAGTAAACAAACAATACAATCTTGAATTTTAGGAATATTTCAGCTTATACAACTTTTTCAATCATTCTATTGGGTATAATTTTACTAAATGCTTGTACCCAAGAAAGATTTACCGATAGCCCAAGTGTAACATTGCGTTTTGAAACAGATACCATTACTTTCGATACCATTTTTACGGCTGTTGGTTCTACTACCAATTTTTTAAAAATTTATAACGATGAAAGCCAAGCAGTAATTGTTAGTTCAATTAATATAGGTGGTGGAGATAATTCTTTTTACAGAATGAATGTAAACGGAACACCAGGAAGTAGTGTTTCTGATGTTGAAATTGGGGCAAATGATAGTTTATATGTTTTTGTAGAAACTACCATTGATCCAACCGATGAAAACACGCCCTTTTTAATTACCGATTCTTTGGTTTTTGAAACAAATGGAAACTTTCAAAAGGTAGATTTGGTGGCTTATGGGCAAAATGCCAATTATTTTAGTAATGTTGCCATTTGCGATGAAGTTTTCACCAATGAAAAACCCTACTTACTTTACAACGATATAATTATTCCAGATACTTGCACCTTAACAATTAAAGAAGGTGTAAGATTATTTATGCACCCAAATTCTAATATTTATGTTTTAGGAACTTTACTAATTGAAGGTACAAAAGATAGTATTGTTACATTTCAGGGCGATAGATTAGAAGATTATTTTGATGATTTAGTAGCTCAATGGAATGGTATTTACCTTTTAAGAGGCAGTAATGCCAATGTAAACTATGCTGAAATTAATGAAAGTAAAGATGGTATTACCGTTGGTTTTCCTTTTATAAGCGAAGAAGAAATTTTAGATAACAGAACACCTGTTTTGAATATTACAAATTCAAGTATTAAAAATTGCCTTTCAAGAAATATACTTGGTTTGCGTGCCGAAATTAATGCCACCAACTGCCTTTTTACCAATAGTAGTTTGTATAATTTGGAGGTTGCAAATGGTGGAACGTATAATTTCAAACATTGTACGGTTGCCAATTATGGTGTAGGTAGTATTTCGCACAGAGACCCTATTTTAAGAATGGCAAATTATGCTCGTTTGGGTGATGCTATTTTTATTGGCGAACAAATGAATTTAAATTTTGAAAATTCAATAATTCATGGTTCAGAAGATGAAGAAATTTTTATTGATGATCATAGTGTAGAAGAAGGATTTCCCATAAATTATAATTTTAATCATTGTTTGTTAAAAACTGAATTGAATACAGACTCTATAGGATATAATGAAATTGAAAATTTTGGTTTTAATAATTGTATCATAAATCCAATTGCGGCTGATACATTATTTATAAGTAAATTTGAAAATGACTTTCATTTAAATAATGAATCACCCGCTATAAATGCTGGATTCTCATCTAGCATATTGTTTGATATTGAACAAAATTTAAGAGACGAACAACCAGATTTAGGTTGTTATGAATTTATGGAATAATTTTAGAAGAATAAAAAAATATGAAGACTAAAGGAGAAATAGTAGCAAATTGGCTACCACGTTACACAGGAGTTGCTTTAAACGATTTTGGAAAATATATAATATTAGTAAACTTTCAGGCGTATGTAGATAAATTTGCCCAGATTCACAATGTACCCGTTAATGGCTTGGAAAAAGCAATGCCCTCTGCCACAGCTAAGGGAATTACTATTATAAACTTCAGTATGGGAAGTGCTAATGCTGCTACCATTATGGATTTACTTACCGCAATAAAGCCCAAAGCAGTTTTATTTTTAGGAAAAGTTGGAGGATTAAAAAAGAACAAAGTAGGCGATTTTATTTTACCAATAGCTGCCATTCGTGGAGAAGGAACAAGTGACGATTATATGTCACCAGAAGTTCCTGCCTTACCAGCCTTTAACCTACAAAAATCTATTTCTTCTGTAATAAATAGAAAATTTAATCAGGAATATTGGACTGGAACAGTTTTTACAACCAACCGTAGAGTTTGGGAACATGATAAAAGATTTAAAAGCCGATTGAAAAAAACAAGAGCCATTGCCATTGATATGGAAACAGCAACCATTTTTACCGTTGGTTTCCATAATAAAATACCTTGTGGTGCTTTGCATTTGGTTTCCGATATGCCTATGAACCCTGAAGGCGTGAAGACAACAAAAAGTGATGCATTTGTTTCGGCAAACTTTGC
>JAHDDA010000337.1 GCA_020629595.1 Chitinophagales bacterium | reverse complement strand
TTGCCCAATTTTTCTAATGCCGACATATCTAAGTCTGCTACATTGCCAATAATTAAGTAAGTAAACTGTTTGCCTTTTATGTGTTGTTGAAAAAAGGCTTCCAAGTCTTCAAACTTTAGATTTTTAATGGTTTCATAATTGGCTTCTCTAATATCATAATCGAAACCACGTTTTTTATTGCCTTCCCAGGTCCAAAAAATATTGGATTTTGTAATGCGTTCGCTTTCAATTTTTTTCAATGCCGAAATTCTTGCACTTTCAAATTGTTCTTCGGCTCGTGGCATTTCGTTCATTAAGCCTAAAAGTGAAGCAGTAGCATCTTCTAATTTATCGGCTTGCGTGCCAATGTAGGCTATTGCATAATGCGATTCGTCTTTGCTTCGTGGGCTGGTAAAAAACGAATATGCCGAATATGCCAATGCTTTGGCTTCTCTTATTTCTTGGAAAACAATACTTGATAAACCTGCTCCAAAATACTCGTTAAAAATACCCACTTGTGGCATAATATCTTTATTAAACGGCTCATCTTTCGATAAAAACATCATTTCTACCTGCTTCATATCGTAATTCATTACATAAACCTTACTTTCTGTTGTTTCCAATTCGGTAAACTCGGTTTTTGCTGGAATTACTTTAAGATTTTTAGGTGTTTTGTGGTATTTATGTAATAAATCGGCTACGTTTTTTTGTGGTGTTTGTCCGTAATAGAAAATTTTATGTTCGTAGTTTTTAAGGTCTTTTACCAAGTTGGTTAAGTCCTCAATATTTTTACTTTTCAATTCTGTTTCGCTCAACAAATTAGTTGTTGGTGAATTTTCGCCATATTTGGCGTAATCCATCATTGCTTTGCGTAGAATAAAACTTTTATCTAACTTTTGGTCGGTGCGTCTTTTCAAAATACCATCAATTAAATCGTTGTAGGCATTTTGGTTGGCATTGGCATTGGCTAAAATATGTTCAAAAAGGGTTATTCCTTTTTCCAAAGATTCTTCTAAACCTGTAAGGAAAATGTAGCATTTATCTTGAGAGGTAGAAACCTTAAATTCAACACCCAATTTAAAAAACTCTTTGCTTAGTTCGTCTGGCGTGTATTTTTCAGTTCCTAAAAATGGTAAATACTTTAAGGCTAAAGTTAAATCTTTATTGTGGGCTTTCCCCATATCAAAAATATAGAAAAGACCGAATGTTGGGTTTATTTCATTTTCGATATAGAAAAAAGGAACATTGCCATTTATTTCACTTTGTGCAATTTTTTCATCAAAGTTTATAAACTCAGGCGTTAACCTATCCGATGGCATTTTTTCAAACGCCTGCATAAATTCCGATTGCTCGTTTCGATTAATTTCTACGGCGGTGATTGGTGGTTTTTCTACCTTGTGAATATTTGGGTCTTCGCCAGTACGTTTGTAAGCAACCACATAATTATTTTCGTTTAAATATTGCTTGGCAAACTCCACAATTTCGGCTTTTGTAATTTTCGACATTTTGTTGTAATAATCAACAATGTACTCCAATTCCATATTCAAAATAAAAGCATCTACCAACATTCCTCCTCGTGAACGATTGCTTTCGTTGCGTTTTATGCGTTGGTATTTAAAATCATTAATTACGGCTTCCATCAAGTAGTCATCAAACTCACCTTTACCTATTTTTGAAACTTCGGCAACCAACAAATCTTTAACCTCTTCTAAAGTTTGCCCTTGGCGAGGCATTGCGTAGGCAAGTAAAGCACAATAATCTAAATTATTTACATCGAAAAGATTGGCTTGCAAAACTTTTTGCTTTTTGGTTAAATTCAAATCGAATAAACCAGCTTGTCCGTTTTGTAAAATACCCGCACACAATTGCATTTTCATTGCCTCATCTGAACCAACACCCGAAAAACGCCAACCCATATACAAATGCTCTGCTTGACTTCCGTAATTATTAAAAATTCTTGGTTCAGAAATTGGTGCTTCTTGCTCAAAGGTAAATGTTGGAATTTCGCCTGCTTTCCAATTTCCAAAATGCTTATCTACCAAAGCAATTGTTTTATCATAATCTAAATCGCCAGTAAGCACAATGGCACAGTTATTTGGTCGGTAATAAGTATTGAAATAATTATGAATATTCACCATTGAAGGATTCTTCAGGTGTTCACCAACGCCAATAGTTGTTTGTGTTCCGAATGGATGATTTGGGTACAAACCTTCGTAAATACTTTTGAAAGACTTGCGGTAATCGTTGTCTTCACTACGGTTAAATTCTTCGTAAACAGTTTCCAATTCGGTATGAAATAAACGCAATACCAATGTTTGAAAACGCTCCGATTCTATTTTCATCCATTTTTCTAATTCATTAGCAGGAATATCATTTATATAAACCGTTCTTTCATTTGAAGTGTAAGCGTTTGTTCCTTTTGCACCAAGCGAAGAAATCATTTTATCGTATTCATTGGGAATGGCAAATTTTGCCGCCTCGAAAGAAGTGCTATCAATTTTAGCATAAATTTCTTTCTTTTTTTCGGTATCATTGGTATTTCTATGAGCTTCGTAAAGGTCAGAAATTTGTTGTAAAAGTTGTTTTTCTTTTTCCCAGTTTTTAGTACCAATTTTTGAAGTACCTTTAAACATCATATGCTCTAAATAATGAGCCAAGCCAGTTGTTTCAGCAGGATCATATTTAGAACCTGCACGAACGGCAATGTGTGTATAAATACGAGGTTCGTTTTTATTTACCGAAAGGTAAACTTTAAGTCCATTATCTAAAGTATAAATTCTTGTTTTCAAAGGATCGTTGG
>JAHDDA010000336.1 GCA_020629595.1 Chitinophagales bacterium | reverse complement strand
ATGTAAATAAATTAGGAACTCCTTTTTTAGGGCAAACAAGTGTTCCTGGATACATTTCTAATGCATATCCTGAAATATTAAGTGCTCAAACTACTTTTACGAAATACGATATTGACCATCCGCAAGCAAGAGTAATGTTATCGGATTTGTTAACAAAAGTTGCTACTATTTTTAAAGACAAAAAAGCCTCGGAATTGGGTTATATGATAACCAATGAACCACATTGGAATACTGCCGAAGGAACTTGGGACATTATTACACCAACCAATTTCACAAAAGATAAATTTGTACTTTGGCTTCAAGAAAAACATAATAATAACCTTTCAAATTTACAATCAGTTTGGACTTCAAACCCGTCATCGTTTCAACAAGCCGTAGATAATTTTACTTTTCCAGTACCCAATGCTTGGCAAGGAACAGCTGAATGGTATGATTGGATGAAATTTAACCAAGATAGAATTACAGATTATTTTACTTTTATGCGAGATGAAATTCAATCTGTAGATGCTGATGCAAAAGTTCATATAAAACTAATTCCAGGAATGTGGTCAGGAAGTAAACGAGATCACGGTTTAGATTTTGAAGCATTAACCGATTTGAGCCAAGTTATTGGAAACGACGCAGGCGGCGTAAATTCTTATCTTTGGGGTTCTACAAAATGGTGGGAGGCTAATTATGCTTTTGATTGGTCGGCACTTTCAATGCCCTACGATTTTTTATCTTCGGTAAAACCGAATGCTGTAAACTATAATTCTGAAACACATTTTTTATCTAAATCTTCGTTCAGAGATATTTTTCAAGAACCTTCTTATGCTCGAATGACGCATTGGTTGGCAACCCTGCACGGAATGGATGTTTCTACTAATTGGTTTTGGGGAAGAAATAGTGATGGTTCCCCCAAAAGTAATGGAGGAAGCGGATATCCAGGTTCGGTTTTACAACAGCCTAAAATCTACCACGAAATTCTATCAACAATGATAGATTTGAATGCTCATTCTGAAGAAATGGATGCTTTGCAACATATCAAGAAACCTGTTCGATTATTTTATTCTGAAACTTCAGCAATAAATTCTTTAGATTATATGGGCGATGTTTTCGATACTTATGAATCAATATATTTTGATGGTTATGGAATTGGTTTTGTAACTAAAAATATTCTGCAAACTCAATCACAAAATGAATGGGATGTAGTTGTAGTTGCTAATGTAGAAAGCGTTAAATCTTCAGAAATAACAGCTTTGCAAAATTATTTGAATAGTGGAGGAACAGTAATTATTGATGATATTAGTTTGTTGAAAGATGAATACGGAAGAAATCATACACAAATATTAACTGCTGGTTCTGGAACACTAATTTCTACTACAACAGCTAACATTAAAACCGAAATTGATAACTTTTTAAATACACAAAATATAATTCAACCTGTTAAAATTACCGAAACAAATCCGTTGGGAGTGAACGTAAAAGGTTGTGTACATCGTTCGGTTGAAATGAATGAAAAAACGCTTGTTAACTTAGTAAATATTTCTAAAGAACCGATTACTATTGACCTTGAATTAACTAATGGAGTTACAAGTATTGAAGCCATTAATTTATTGAATGGAAAAACTGTTTCCGTTCCTTTTACAATGCCGTCTGAGGAAGTTTTACTATTAGAAATTATTGATAAATCTTGTACTGATAAAGACTTAACCACACCTTGCAGTCTCGGCGATGAGTTGTATGTGAATGTGAAAATATTTTTAGAAGGTTTTGTTCTTGCAGATGGTAAAATGAATGATGAATTAAACACCAATAATTTGTTACCATTCAATCAACCTTTCAATGATGTAAACAACAATTATACTGGAACAGAACGAGTAAATGCGTTCAATTCAAAAGTAGTTGATTGGGTTTTAGTTAAAATTCACGATGATTTAGGAAATGTACTTGACCAAAAACCATTTGTATTACACAGAGGTGGAAACGTAAAAGATTTTGATGATTCAACAGATTTAGGATTTATACTTCCTTCAGGTTCAAACTACAAATATCTGAGTGTACATCACAAATCGCATTTAGCAGTAGTTGCTGATATAAGTAATAGTACAGTCGTTGATTTTTCAAATCCAGCAACCGCACTTGGTATTCAACAAACCAAAACAGCTTTTAATCGAAATGCGATAATTTCTGGAGATTTTGATGGAAATGGATTGATTAATAACCTCGATTATAATATTTGGGAAACTAATAATTCAGCAGTGAATCAATACCTAAACCAAGACGCCGATGGAAACGGAATTATCAATAATTTGGATTACAACCTTTGGGATGTGAATAAAAGTAAAATTGGGAATACTTTTATTCAGGATTAAGAATTATTTTTGGATAAACAAAGCTTATGAACAAAGAAGCCAAAGTAACTGCAGTAAGCCTTAGGAAAAATAGAAAATTTGGAAAAGAAAATCAGCCATCGATAACACTGGTTGAAGGGTTTGGCGTTGAAGATGATTGTCATTTTGGGGAAACAAATATGCACTTATACGCAATGAGAAACTATCCTCCACAACCTAATTTACGGCAAGTTCATCTTATGCATACAGAGCTTTTTGATGAGTTAGCCAAAGAAGGTTTTACTGTTTTAGCAGGTCAAATGGGCGAAAATGTAACAACTACTGGTATTGATATTTTACATTTACCAGAAAATACTATTTTAAAATTAGGCAAAGAAGCAGAAATTAAAATTACGGGCTTACGCCAACCTTGTAGTAAACTAAACACTATTCAAAAAGGCTTACTAAACAAAATGGTTG
>JAHDDA010000335.1 GCA_020629595.1 Chitinophagales bacterium | reverse complement strand
TCATCGGACACGATAAATCGGTGTCCCTACGGAAATACATCGCAACTTGGGCTATGTAATTGAGAAAAAGGATAGCCTTTATTGCAATTACCTATTCCTAAGCACTTTTACCTTTTTTCTTTTTTAAAATATAAAACCAATCTCTAAATGGAAGTAATAAAAAGATCAGGCAGACGTGAGCCTGTAAAATTTGATAAAATTTCAGCCCGAATTAAAAAATTATGTTATGGTTTAGATCCAAAATATGTTTCAGTAGAAGAAATTTCTATGAAAGTAATTTCGGGGCTTTACGATGGCGTAAAAACAACTGACCTTGACAATTTAGCCGCCGAAACTGCCGCTTCAATGGCAACAGCACATCCAGAATATGCCACTTTAGCTGCACGTATTGCTATTTCAAACCTACATAAAAATACAAAGAAGAACTTTTTTATGACAATGAAAGAGTTACATAAGTATGTAGATCCAATTACCAATCAGTCAGCAGCTTTATTATCAGATGAAACCTTTGAAGTAATAAAAAAACACAAAGACCGCTTAAACTCAACCATTATTTATGATAGAGATTATAGTTTCGATTTCTTTGGTTTCAAAACCTTAGAACGTTCTTACTTAATGCGTTTAAATGGCGAAGTTGTAGAACGTCCGCAACACATGTTTATGCGTGTAGCCATTGGTATTCATGGCGAAGATATTGAAGCTGCTATCGAAACCTACGATTTAATGTCGCAAAAATGGTTTATACACGCAACGCCAACCTTATTTAATGCAGGAACACCAAAACCACAGCTTTCTTCTTGCTTTTTATTAACTGCCGAAGAAGATAGTATTGAAGGAATTTTTAATACACTTACAAAATGTGCAAAAATTTCGCAATCGGCAGGTGGAATTGGTTTAAGCGTTCATAATATCAGAGCTAAAGGAAGCTATATAAAAGGAACAGGTGGTTATTCAAACGGACTTGTACCGATGTTGCGTGTATTTAACGATACGGCACGTTACGTAGATCAAGGTGGAGGAAAGCGTAAAGGAGCATTTGCCATTTACCTTGAACCTTGGCACGCCGATGTTCGTGAGTTTTTAGACCTTAAAAAGAACCACGGAAAAGAAGAAATGCGTGCAAGAGATTTATTTTACGCTATGTGGATTCCAGATTTGTTTATGGAACGTGTAAAAGCTGATGGACAATGGTCATTGTTTTGCCCCAACGAATGCCCAGACCTTTTTGATGTTTATGGTGCAGAATTTAAAGAACTTTACACTAAATATGAACGTGAAGGACGTGCCAAAGAAACCATAAAAGCACAAGAACTTTGGTTTGCCATTTTAGAATCGCAGATAGAAACAGGCACGCCATATATGTTGTATAAAGATGCGGCAAATCAAAAATCGAATCAGAAAAACTTAGGTACAATACGTTCTAGTAACCTTTGTACCGAAATAATGGAATACACTTCTAAAGATGAAGTAGCAGTTTGTAATTTGGCTTCTATTTCATTACCAAAGTTTGTGGAAAATGGGGAGTTTGATTTCCAAAAATTATTTGAAATATCGAAGCGAGTAACCCGCAATTTGAACAAAATAATTGATGTAAATTATTACCCAATTGAAGAAGCTCGTAATTCAAATATGCGACATAGACCAATAGGAATTGGTGTACAAGGTTTAGCCGATGCGTTTATTTTAATGCGTTATGCTTTTGATAGTGCCGAAGCTCGCCAACTGAACAAAGACATTTTTGAAACCATTTATTTTGGAGCATTAACAGCTTCAAACGAATTGGCAAAAGAAGAAGGAACTTACCAAACTTTTGAAGGTTCGCCAGCAAGCGAAGGAATTTTACAGTTTGATATGTGGGGCGTTACGCCATCTAACCGTTGGGATTGGGCAAACTTGAAACAAGAAATTAAGCAAACTGGTATTAGAAATAGCCTGCTTTTAGCACCAATGCCTACGGCTTCAACTTCTCAAATTTTAGGTAATAACGAATGTTTTGAGCCGTACACTTCCAATATTTATACACGCCGAACTTTATCGGGTGAGTTTATTGTGGTAAACAATCACCTACTTAAAGATTTGATAAAAATGAATATGTGGAATGAAGAAGTGCGTACCAACCTAATTGCCAACAATGGTTCTATTCAGCATATAAATGGTATTCCAGAAACGCTTAAAGACATGTACAAAACTACTTGGGAAATTAAACAAAAAGCTATAATTGATATGGCTGCCGATAGAGGTGCGTTTATTTGCCAAAGCCAAAGTATGAATGTGCATTTAGAAAACGCCAATTTTGCTAAATTAAGTTCAATGCACTTTTACGCTTGGCAAAGTGGCTTAAAAACAGGAATGTATTATTTGCGTACTCGCCCAGCTTCAGAGCCAATTAAGTTTACCGTTGATGCCGAGTTTTTGAAAAAACAACGTGATACAGAACTAGGTGTAATGTCTGATAAGTCTGTTGTAGCAGACGGTTCGGCTTTAGTTTTAGAACCAAAGAAAGAATACGCAAAACCAAGTATTTTTAACAATACTGGTTCGGTACAAACGCAGCAAGAAGTAAGTACTAATAAAACACAAATGAATATGTTTTCGCAAGATGATATAGCAAAAGTTAAGGCTTGCTCTATTGATGATCCAGATTGTGAAAGTTGTAGTGCTTAAAATAGACTTTTAGACAATGAGATTATAAGAAGGTGAGAAAAGCCTCATTTTCTCAAAGTCTAAAAATCTCACTATCTATTAATAAAAAGGTAAAGATTATAAAGTCATTGCTCGCAAGGGTAATGGCTTTTTTGT
>JAHDDA010000334.1 GCA_020629595.1 Chitinophagales bacterium | reverse complement strand
CTCTATTTTCAAAAAAATCTTCTAAAGTATCGCCAGAAATATCTCCATCAATTAAACATTCTCTACATACAATAACTTCACCTTCCACTTTTTCAGGAAAGCGTTCTTTTAGTGCATCGCCGTTTAATATATGATAGGTTTTAGGCATTTTAATTCACAAAAGTTGTTATACTCATTAATTTTACTTTGTATTCCTATTGGTAATAGGAAAAAGAAATATGGTAAAAGGTAAATAGAAAAAAATTGTTTATTTACTAATTCCATTTCCTAAGCACTTTTCCCATTTCTCCAACATTACTCAACAATTATAACACATTTTTACCTAAGTCTCTAAACGGAATTATGGTTACTTGAAAATCATCTTCATAAATTACTTTTCCTGGCAATTTTTTGGCGTGTATTCTTTCAACTTCAATGTTGTATTTTTCTAAAATAGCAGCCAATTCGTTCATAGACTTTATAAACATTGTTGCTGAATCTTTGAACCAAGAAGTTGTTGATTTTGATTTTTGCCTATTTTTTTCGTCTTGGTAATATTCTGGAATAGGTAATTCGTGGTCAAAAAAACATATTAGTGCATTAAGCCGTTCATCATCAATGGTTTGTAAATTTCCATTTTTTTGAAGAAAATCAGCTGTCCAAAAGAAACCATATTCAGTCTTTTCGGTTTCAGTATTATAATATTTTGCTCTGAATCGAAGATACATTTTGCGTTTTTTACTTTTTATGCAACCATTTTACGTTATTTTCTCGTTAAAGTAAAAGTTTGAAAAGGTGAAAAATCTACAACTGTTCGTTATTTACACTTTATTTTAATAAACTTTATGAACTCACTTTGGCACAAGTTATCAAATGTTGGTGTACAATACACAAAAAATGAAACAGAAGCAAAAAGAATTAGATTACTCAATCGAATTATTGTTATTGCTGCAATTGCCACTATTTTTGGTTTAGTAGTTAACGCTATTGCAGGAGATAAAACTATGGTTATCGTCTCATTAGTTTCTTTTATTTCCTACTTCTTAAGTTTCTTTTTAAATGCCAATGGATATACCAAAAAGTCTCCACACATAATTATAATATTTGCTTTTTTTCTAAATCTATCTTTTAGTTCTTTCATTAATCCAGATTACGGATACGATTTTTCATTTTTGCTTATTCCACTTTTAGCAGGTATATTTTTCGATGATAGAAACACTATTATTGCCTACGGTTTATATGCATTACTAATATATATTTTGTTTAATGCTGGTATCCTTTATTTTAACGGATTTGAGTTTATTGCTAAAGATCAAATAACCAGATTCCTCATATTTTTGGTTTCTATTATAATTATAGGTTACATAATTTACTTTTTTAAAAAATCTATTGCAGAAAAAGAAAAAAGAGTTCAATATTTACTACAAAAGCAAATTGAACAAAATGAACAGTTAAAACAATTTACAGGTATAGTTTCTCACGATTTAAAATCGCCTATGAGAAATTTAAGTATGTATTCGAGCTTACTATTAGCAAGAAAACGAAATGAGCTTGGAGAAGATACAGTTGAAATGCTTGAAGAAATGAAAGATATGGCAAAACGTGGTGTTAAACTAACTGAAAACTTGCTAAATTATTCAAGAGCTGAACGACAAGAAATAGAAATTCAAGAAGTAAACCTAAACAATGTGATTAGAGAAGCCTGTCAAAATTTAAGAACACAATTAGAAAGCTCTAAAAGTTTTATAAACGTTGGTGAATTACCAACAGTAAAAGCTAATCATCAATGGATGGTTTTACTTTTTCAAAATATCATTGGAAATGCCATTAAATATCAACCTAAAGAAAATGGACAATTAATGCACCAGCCAAAAGTTGATATTATAATTAATGAAATGCCTGAATCAACGCAAATTATTTTTAAAGATAACGGCATTGGTATTGCTAAAGAACAGCTTCCAAAAGTTTTCGATACATTTAAACGAGTTCACACCCAAACCGAATACGAAGGAACTGGTTTAGGTTTAGCAACTTGTAAAAAAGCGATTGAAAAAATGAATGGCTCAATTTCGGTTGAATCTGAAGTTGGAAAAGGAAGTGTTTTTACCTTGAATTTACCAAAATAGGTAATAGACTTTAAACGTTTTTTTCTTATGAACCTTGGGAGATGCGATAAATCGGCATCCCTACAAGTGGTAAAACAAAAAACGCTTTAAACTTTAATCAACACCTGGCTTTTTTACGTTTTTTCCCAACCGAACCTCTATCTACCACTTTCTGAATGTAAGTTGTAGCCAAAGGAACTTTACAAGCCGTTTTACCCATATTTACGGCTACTTTTCCAATTTTTTCGGCAGTTTGAATAGCTAATTCGGTTAATTCTGGCACATAAGAACCAACTGCAATAACAAAGTTATTCATAGCAAAACTTACCCTATTTTGATCGTTGTGTACTTCGTTTTCTATGCGTTTTAGTAGAGTTTTTATAGGTTCTACATCTATATTTTCATTAGGTTCAAGGCTTAAATAACAGCCATAAGCTGCCCAACCTGCTGCTGCAATATGCATTTCATTACTTTCAATCCATTTTGGGGCAAGTTCTAAAGCAAAACCACTATCGGCGGTTAATTGTGCCAAAATATATTCGCTTACAAAATACCATTTTGCCTGTTTTACCCAAGCATCTAATTCTTCAGCAGTCGCTTTTTTCTTATCGGCTATCATACAAGCCAAATACATCGCATCTACATTATTAGTTGCGTAAAGTTGTTGTGCCAATTCGTGATTGGTTTTGGTTTGCTTCATTATTTTTTTCATATCGCCCACCTTCACACCAAACATT
>JAHDDA010000333.1 GCA_020629595.1 Chitinophagales bacterium | reverse complement strand
GCGTTTAATTACGTTCAGTACACCGATAAAAATATATTTTTAACAGGAAAAGCAGGAACAGGAAAAACCACATTCTTACATCGCGTAAGGCAAGAATGTTTGAAACGTTCAGTAGTAGTTGCTCCTACTGGTATTGCCGCCATAAATGCCAAAGGAATGACCATTCATTCTTGTTTTCAATTACCTTTTGGTGTTTACGTTCCAGGAAGTGATTCGCTTAGTAAACAACGTAGTTTCAGAAAAGAAAAAATTAAATTAATTAAAAGTATTGACTTACTTATTATTGATGAAATTAGTATGGTTCGTGCCGATTTGCTCGACTCTATTGATTATGTGCTTAAACGTTTTAAAGATAAAACCAAACCTTTTGGTGGCGTTCAATTACTGTTAATTGGCGATTTGTATCAGTTGCCACCCGTAGTGCGTAACCACGATTGGCAAACGCTTCAACAATATTACGCCTCGCCTTATTTTTTCGATAGCCACGTCTTACAACAAAGCCAAACGGTAATGATTGAGCTTAAACATATTTACCGCCAAAGCAATCAGCAGTTTGTAGATTTATTGAATAAAGTACGTAACAAGCAGCTAGATAATGAGGTACTTGAAACCCTAAATAGCCGATACAATCCAGATTTTAACCCAACAGACGAAGAAGGATATATAACCCTAAGTTCGCACAATGCAACAGCTCTTGAAATTAACCAAGAAAAATTGGCAACCATAAACCAGCCTTTACACAAATTTGAAGCAGAAATTGAAGCCGATTTTCCAGAAAAAGCCTATCCAAATCATTTAATCTTAGAATTTAAGTTGGGTGCTCAAGTAATGTTTATTAAAAACGATTGGCACGAAGAAAAGCGTTTTTATAATGGTAAAATTGGCAAAATTGTAGGTTTTGATGATGATGAAATTCAGGTAAAATGCCCTGATGATGCCTATACCATTTCTATTGGACGAGCCGAATGGGAAAATATTAAATACACCTTAAACCCCGAAACCAAAGAGGTAGAAGAAGAGGTTTTGGGTAAATTTATTCAGTATCCATTAAAATTGGCTTGGGCAATAACCATACATAAAAGTCAGGGATTAACCTTTGAAAAAGTAATAATTGATGCTGCTTCGGCATTTGCTCATGGGCAGGTTTACGTGGCACTAAGCCGTTGTAAAAGTTTTGAAGGTATAGTTTTACGCACCAAAATAAACCGACAAGGTGTGCGTACCGATGCTTCGGTAAATGAATACACCCACAATTCGCAACAAAATGCTCCTAACCAAGAACAGTTGCTTCAGGCACAAAAAGAATACGAACAAAAATTAATTGTAGAACTGTTTAGTTTTGGGCGAACCATTTCGGCATTTAACCAAGTAAAAAGAATTTTTCAAGACTTTGAACGCAATTTTAGCGGTAGTAATTTACAAGATATTGAAGCACTTTGGAACGAAACAAAAACGCATTTAATTGAAGTTTCCAACAAGTTTAAAGTTTGGTTAGAACATCATTTTTATCATTCACCTAACGAATCGCCAACCGAAAATCAAACCATTCACGAAAAGGTTAAAAGTGCCAGTAATTATTATTATCAAAAAATTGAAAACACGATTATTCCACTAATAAAAGAAATTGCCATAATTACAGATAATACAGGTTTAGAAGCCAGTATTTTAGAAAAAGTACAGCTTTTGCATCAGCGGTTTTATATAAAAAGTGCTTGTTTTAAAGAAGCTCAAAACGGTTTTTCAACTAGTAATTATATAAAAATAAAAGTAAATGCCGAATTGAACTTTACCGAGAAAGTATTGGGTGAAAAAACAGAACAAAAGCCTAAAAAACTCAAAATTCCAAAAGATATTATTCATTCGGTTTTATACAAACTACTAATAGAATGGCGAGATAATTTGGCTAAAGAAGAAAAAATAACGGCTTATGAAATTTTACCTGTGAAGGTTTTAAATGAAATTGATAAATTTTTGCCTACCACTTCACAAAATTTTAAATTATTGGAAGGCTTTGGAGATGTTCGTTTAAAAAAATACGGAAAAGCCATAGCCGATATAGTTGATTCTTATTGTTCAAGTGCCAATGTGCTTGCCAATTTAAGCAAGCAAGATGTTGCCTTTTTAGTAAACCCAGACGGTAAAAAGAAAAACACCAAAGATATTAGCCTTGCTATGTACGAAGCAGGTAAAACCGTAGCCGAAATTGCCAAAATACGCAACTTAACTGCAGCAACTATTGAAGGGCATTTGGCTTATTTTATAGAAAAAGGCACATTAGATATTTTTGAAATAATGAAAAAAGCCGATGTAAACCGAATAGGTAAGTATTTTGAAAAAGTGGATAATGAAGGTTTAACCGATGCTTTTACGCATTTTAACGGTGCTTATTCTTACGGCGAACTTAAAATGGCGTTGAAATATTGGAAGAAGAAAGCGTGAGTTTTTAGAATAAGAACAATCAAATGTTTGTTGTTTTCTTCTACTGTGTCTTCTAACCAACAGGTATTTTTCTAATTTTTTATCAAAATAACTGTCAGCCTTACTTTTGCGTCACCGACTTCTAATTTTATTGTTTTAATCAGCGTATCAAAAATTGATAGTGGGTTAAATTTATTGATTTGGTCAGGCGACTATGCGCCTCAAACCAAATTGGGAAAACCTTACTGATTGCTTGATTAGCAATTCTCGTTTTCAAAATCATTCATATTACACCACCACACAAATCAAAACATATTTAATTGATTACGTAAAGCAGACTTTACCAATAAGAGAACCTTTTGATCGTTAGGAACTCTAATTCTGCCATTTAAAATATTCTCTGGAG
>JAHDDA010000332.1 GCA_020629595.1 Chitinophagales bacterium | reverse complement strand
CTTCTTCCCTAACTTGGTTAAATCTACGTGTTGTACATAAGTACACATTAAGGTATGATTATTTTCTACACGAATAAAATCTGTTTTTGGTAAATGCTGAATCATATAGCCAATACTTGCTGTTTTTGTTTTATCAATTTTGTAGCCAACACCTAAGAAAGTCCAATTTTGATTGAAGTAAATGGAATTTGCATTTTTTCCATAGTTTATAAATAATTCGTTGAAAAAAGTAAGAAAGTAGGTTTTAGGTTCAATTTTTTTATTATTTAGAGGATAATCAACGCCAAACATATATCTAATTCGGTGGCGAACCAATGTTTCATTATTGGGTTTGGTAAATCTGTGTTCAAATAAATAACGATGACGAAAAGTAAATCTGCCCAAGTTATGTTTTAATTGTAGTCTTTCGTAAATTCTTTGCTCTACAACAGCTTCGCCAATAGGTTGTTCGCCATAAGGAAAAGTTTTAATCCAATCGTAGCCAGCACCAAATACAACTTGTTTATTGGCATGAAAATTTAATCCTAAACGCAATAAAGTTTGTTGCCTATCTGAAAGGTAATCGACCATACGGTGTGAAATAAGCGTATGAATTGAAAATTTATTGGCTATTTTATGGTTTCCAGCAGCGTTTATCCAAGTGCTTTGTTGGTTGTCTATTTGTTTTTCTTGTGCATTGCTTGTAGTTACAATTCCAAAGAAAATAATTAGAAGGAAAAATAAATTTCTTTTCATATTGTAATTCTGAATAAATGATTTCATTATCAAAGGTAATTTTGTAAATATGACGAGGAAAATTAAATGGCAGTTTCTGTTTGGGGCATAAAATTTCTACTTCTTTACCAAGCAGTTTTTGGTACAAAGTTTTAGCATTCAATCCATTTTCTTCTCCACGATTAATGTAATAATCGTTTGGATGTTCATTTAGTTTAAAAACAATATCGAATTTACCATTTGATGTACTTACTTTTTCAATTAAGGCTGTAATTTTTTCGCTATTTGCTAAAGTAGCTTTAGGAACTTTGAGCAAATAAATAATAAGAAGAAAAAGGATAAAAACTACTGAAAGAAAAATACTTGTTTTCAATTTTGTGTTTTGCGATAGGTTTGGCTAAACTCTTTTGAAATAAAAATGATAATTTTAAGTTCAAAAGAGTTTACATAGATTTTTAACTGTAAAGAGTTTCACTACGAAACAGAAATAAAGTAATGTTTCACTTATGCTTCGTAATTAATAATTCATCTTTCATAATTCAAAAAACTATCTTCTAGAATAATTAGGAGCTTCTTTAGTTATAATAACATCGTGTGGGTGGCTTTCGTGAATACCAGCAGCCGTAATTTGAACAAATTGAGCATTTTTCATTTCAGTTACATTTTTAGCACCACAATAACCCATTCCTGCTCGTAAACCACCAATGTATTGTGTCATTACTTCTTCTAAATTTCCTTTATATGGTACACGTCCAACAATTCCTTCTGGTACTAATTTTTTAATATCGCTTTCCATATCTTGAAAGTAGCGATCTTTAGAGCCGTCTTGCATTGCCTCTACCGAACCCATTCCTCTGTAAGATTTGAATTTTCTACCTTCAAAAATTATGGTTTCCCCTGGCGATTCTTCTACACCTGCAAACAATGAACCTGCCATAATTACATCTGCACCAGCGGCAATGGCTTTTGCAATATCGCCTGTAAAACGAATACCACCATCGGCAATTATAGGAACACCGCTTCCTTTTATGGCTTGTGCTGCTTCATAAATTGCCGAAAGTTGTGGAACGCCTACGCCTGCTACAACACGAGTTGTACAAATAGAACCAGGACCTACACCAACTTTTACAGCATCAACACCAGCATCAACTAAGGCTTTAGCTGCTGCTCCAGTTGCTACATTACCCGCTACAATATCTAAATTTGGAAAAGCATTTTTTACTTCTTTTACCATTTTTATTACACCTGCCGAATGACCATGTGCGGTATCAATACAAATTAAATCAACACCAACCTTTACCAATGCTTGAACTCTTTCAACAGTATCGGCAGTTACACCTACGGCTGCACCAACACGCAAACGTCCGTATTTATCTTTACAAGCATTTGGGTTACGTGAAACCTTGCTAATATCTTTATAAGTAATTAAGCCAATTAGTTTATTATCATCGTCAACAACTGGTAGTTTTTCAATTCGGTGTTTTTTTAGAATACTGGCGGCTTGCTGTAAATTTGTTCCTTTTGGTGCAGTAATTAAAGGAGCTTTTGTCATTAAATCACTTACGGGTTTTGAACCCTCATCTTCAAAACGCAAATCACGATTGGTAATAATTCCTACCAAAGTCATTGACTCATCAACTACTGGAATACCACCAATTTTGTGTTCTTGCATCATTAATAATGCTTCTTTTATGGTGGCATTTTTATGTAAAGTAACAGGGTCTTGAATCATTCCACTTTCAGAACGCTTAACCTTGCGAACTTCATTGGCTTGACGTTCAATGCTCATATTTTTATGTAAAATACCTATTCCACCTTGTCGGGCAATGGCAATGGCTAAAGCCGATTCGGTAACAGTATCCATAGCGGCTGATACAATTGGCACATTTACCGATATGTTACGACTTACTTTTGAAGAAATATCTACTTGATATGGTAAAATTTCAGAGTAAGCAGGTACTAGTAGTACATCATCATAAGTAATACCTGTAAATGCGAATTTATCTGCTATTGAAGTTGTGGAGATTGTTTGGTGTAATTGATGCCTGTTTTCCATTTGCAAAGATATTTGCTTTTATGGCACTTTTCCAAACCCTTTATTGTTAAGATATTATTAAGTGA
>JAHDDA010000331.1:1197-2839 GCA_020629595.1 Chitinophagales bacterium | reverse complement strand
AAAACACCTAAACTTTCAAAAGTTGAGCAAACTTTACAAAATACGGATAAAGCAATTGAAGAAATAAAAGAATTTATTCAAGAAAATAGTATTGATGCTGCTGATAAGTCAGTTATTTCTAAAGAAATTGATGAGTTAATTCATAGTGCTAAAACACTAAGAAAAACTGTTTGAGTTTAAGTATATTTTGATTAAGAAAATCATATAAAGTCAATTTAAAATTATTTTCTCATTTCCACTACCTTTGCAAAAAAATTGAAATGAAAAAATTAGCCATTAGTTTACTATGTTGTAGCTTTTTATTAGGAAGTTGTAAAGCATTTAAGCCAAGCAAATGCGATCGTTGTCCAGAATTTACAGAACAACATAATATCGAAAAATCAACAAACACCAATAAAAACCTAAATTCCTAATCTAACACCTGTAATTTAGCAAACTTTAATAAAATGCGTTTGCGTCCCATACCATTAAACATAATTGTGGCAATGGGTCCTTGTGTTCCTTTTTCTACGGTTTCTACCAAACCTGTTCCAAAGCGTTCGTGTTTTACACTTTTTCCTTGTTGAATATCGGCAATATTGCTTGCCGAAAAAGGTACGTAAGCCTGTGGGTTATTTTGTGGTTTTAGCTTTTTAAAATTTCCTCTAGGACGCAAATCATTCACAGAAGATTTTGGCGTTTGTGTTTTCTTTTTCTGCCAATTAAAACCACCAACTTTATTACCATAATTACCGTTCCCTGCTCCTAAAAAATCTGCCGAACGCTGTGGTTTTTTACTACCTATTATTTCCATATCAATACCTTCCAATTCTTCAATAAATCGGCTTGGTTCGCAGTAATTTAACTTACCATAACGGTAACGCATTTTAGCGTGCGATAAAAATATTTTCTTTTCACCACGCGTAACTGCTACATAAAATAATCGGCGTTCTTCTTCTATTTCTTCTCTTGAATTTACCGAAAGGCGTGAAGGGAATAATTCTTCTTCCATTCCTACTACAAAAACAATAGGGAACTCCAAACCTTTGGCGGCGTGAATGGTCATTAAACTTACACTATCTTCTTTGTTTTTATCATTATCTTGGTCGGTAAGCAAAGCAACTTGTTGTAAATAAGCTCCCAAACTTGTGTCTTTGGCTTCATCGGCAACGGTAATTCCTACTTCCGATTCTGGATTAGAAAATTCTTGAATAGAGTTTAAAAGCTCTTGATAGTTTTCCCAACGACTTATGCCTTCTACTGTTTTGTCTTGGTGTAATGAAGTTTGCAAACCTGTTGTTCTACCAATTAATGCTGCCAATTCATAAGCACTTTTTTTATTGGCTTCTGCATTAAAACTTTTAATCATTGTAGCAAAATTGCCCACAGCAGTTTTTACCCTTGCACTAAATTGGTAAGCGTGAATATTACTTACAATGTCCCAAAAACTTTTTTCTTCTTGATTGGCTAAAATGGTAATTTTTTGCAAAGTAGTTGCCCCAATTCCACGCGTTGGATAATTGATAACTCGGCGTAGTGCTTCTTCATCTTGAAAATTAATGGTTAAACGCAAATAAGCCAACATATCTTTAACTTCTTTACGTTGGTAAAACGATAAACCACCATAAACTTTGTATGGAATATTCATTCTTCGTAAAGCCTC
>JAHDDA010000331.1:0-1097 GCA_020629595.1 Chitinophagales bacterium | reverse complement strand
GTAGAACGGTAATTTTGTTCCAGTTTAAAAACATTTAAGTCGGGATAATCATTCTGAAAGTTTAAAATATTCTGAATGGTTGCTCCACGAAAAGCATAAATACTTTGAGCATCATCGCCAACAACGGCAATATTTTCGTGCGAGGCTGCCAATTTTTTTACAATATCGTATTGTAGCATATTGGTATCCTGAAACTCATCTATCATTAAAAACTGAAACTTGTGTTGGTATTTATACAACACATCTGGGAAAGTGCTAATTAGTTGGTGTGTTTTCAATAGTAAATCATCGAAATCCATTGCTCCTGCCCTAAAACAACGTTCGCAATATAGTCTATAAATTTCACCAGTTTTGGGTCTTCCACTCGATTCATCTTCTGCAATTAACTGAAAATTTGCCATATAAGCAGCAGGGCTTATTAAGCTATTTTTAGCCGAAGAAATACGATTATAAACATAACCAGGTTTATATAAATCGGGGTTTAAATTTTGTTCTTTTACTATGCGTTTAATTAAATTTTTAGTATCGGCAGTATCATAAATAGTAAAATTACTTGGGTAGCCAATTAAAGGCGCTTCGGTGCGTAAAAGTCTTGCAAAAACCGAGTGAAAAGTTCCCATCCATAAGTTTCGGGCTTCCATTCCTGCAATACTTTCAATACGGTTTCGCATTTCACGAGCCGCTTTGTTGGTAAAAGTTAACGCCAATATATTGAAAGGATCAATGCCACAATTCATTAAATGAGCAATACGGTAAGTAAGTACACGTGTTTTTCCCGAACCCGGACCTGCAATTATCATTACAGGTCCTTCAATAGTAGTTACGGCATTGCGTTGTACTTCGTTTAGTTCGTTTAAATAGCTCATTTTATAGGTATCGGTTATTAGGTTTCAAGAATCAGAAAAGCGAAGTTAGTTGTTATATTGAAATTTTTTTTGAGCTTTCATAGTTTTCGTTGAAATTTCTCATATCCTTAGGTTAAACATAGAGTTATAAGAAATTTTTAGTTGTTTTTAGGCAAAACACGAAAGTTGAAGAAGCATTTTACTTTCATAAAAGTAAAAAAATTTGAAACTATTTATTTTGTATGAAACTTC
>JAHDDA010000015.1:14913-17861 GCA_020629595.1 Chitinophagales bacterium | reverse complement strand
AGCAAACAAATTGCCGAAATGGAGGCAAAATTCAAGGTAAAAGAAAAAGAAACACTTGTGGCACTTGAACGTGCCGAAAAATTGGAAAATGAGTGTTTGCTTAAAGAAGAACAAGAAAAATCTAGCTGGTTCAAAAAAATAGCCACAAATCTTGGTTTGGGTTTGTTGGCTTTAGGGGCTTTAGCTTTTTTGTTACTAAATAATTTTAGGCTAGAAAAAGATAAAACAAAATTACTAGAACAAGCCGAAAAAGCCTTAAACCGTAAAAATGCCGAACTGCACAAAACAAACCTAACATTAGAACAAAATATAGAAGCACAGAAAGAACTAAATATTGCCATAAAAGACAAAGTAGATATAAAAGGTAACTTTATAAATACCGAAGAAATAATTTATATAGGTTCGCACCCCGATAAGCCCAATAATAAAATTATTTTGCTCGAAAATAACAAAACACTCGATATTAGAATTAACAACAAAGAGCTAAAAGAAATTTTACCAGAAAGAATGTTTCAACAGGTAAACCGTTCTCAAATTGTAAACATTACACAACTTAAAAAACAAGAAAAAGGAAACTTAGTAATGTCAAATTCCGATGAAATAAACGTAACAGCCAAGTGGATTAATGAATTAAATGAAAAATTGAAAAACGCTTAATATAAATTTTAGTGAATTTCATCACAAAAACACCTAATTTCATCACAAAGCCCGAAAAATAGGCTTTTTTAGAACCAAAAAACTTCATAAAATTGCATTGTCAATGCAACAAAAAACTCGTTGACTTCAAATTTTGATAAAACGAAATGGCAATTCTTATGGAGAATAATCCCCCTTTAAATCCAGAAAACAAACAGCCAGCAGAAAGTAAAATACTGCTGGCTGGGTTTGTTGTAAAATACACCGAAATATATTTCATTGAATCAGTAAAAAATAACCTGTTTGTATATACTCAAAACTACGGCGTACTTATACACCGAAGTTCATTGAGTAGTTTTCACAATCAGCTCCCACAAAACTCATTTTTTAGAATAAACCGCAAGCACTCCATAAATCTACAACACCTTGAAAGTTTTATTGGCTTTGAAGTTACTATGAGCTGTACTTATAAACTTAGTAATCCCAGAGTAGCAATAAAAAGAAAAGCCAACTTTGTAAAAGCCTTAGAACATTTTTACAAACCAAATAACATTCATCCCTAATGTGTAGGTGTTTGTCACTTAATTAAAATAAATTCAAAATAATGTATTAATACTTAATTAACTTTGTATCAAGGGATTAAGTAAAATCCCTTTCTCTTGTAACCGTTACACTATGTGTACAGCATTGATAAGCCACAAAAAATACCCTTCGATTTTTCGAGGGGTGTTTTTTTTGAAATACAAACAAGGCAAAACACCTACCTTTGCCAACAATGCAAAATAATAAGATTTCACAACAAAAAGTATTGCAAAAATTGGGTATAGAAAAACTAAATCCAATGCAAGAAGAAATGCAAACAGCTTTACAAGCAAGCAATGAAATTATTTTACTTTCACCAACAGGAAGTGGAAAAACATTGGCATTTTTATTACCCGTTTTGTCAAAACTAAACCCTCAATTAAGAAAAGTACAAGCCCTTGTGGTTGTGCCTACTCGTGAATTAGCCATTCAAATAGAACAAGTTGCCCGCAATATGGCAACAGGCTGTAAAATAAATTGTGTTTATGGCGGTCGTCCTATTTCAAAAGACTTTGCCGAAATAGAACAACACCCACCTACTCTGCTTATTGGTACACCAGGCAGACTTGCCGATCATATTGATAGAGAAACGTTTGATATCGATGCCATTGAGACCATTATTTTAGATGAGTTTGATAAATCGCTTGAAATAGGCTTTGAAGATGAAATGCAATTTATTTGTGGCTCTTTACAAAATTACATTAAAGCAAAGTTGCTAACTTCGGCAACCGAAGCCAAAGAAATTCCAGATTTCGTACGCATAGAAAAACCATTAATTGTAAACTATTTGAATGAAAAGCTTAAGAAATTACAATTACAAACCATCTATTCTCCTGAAAAAGATAAGTTACAAACATTAGTCAACTTACTAAGCAACTTACAAAATCAATCGGGAATAATATTTTGTAATTTTAAAGATGCCATACAAAGAGTAAGTGATTATTTAGAAGAAAAAAATATTGCACATGGCGTTTTCTATGGTGGTTTAGAGCAAAAAGAACGAGAACGAAGCCTAATAAAATTCAGAAACGGCACACATAATATTATAGTTGCCACCGATTTGGCGGCTCGTGGTTTAGATATTTCCGAGCTGCATTTTATTATACATTACCATTTGCCTTTAAAATTACAAGAATTTACCCACCGAAACGGTAGAACTGCCCGTATGAATGCCGAAGGAACAGCTTATATTATTCAATATAAAAACGAAGACTTACCCGAATTTATAACCGAAACTTTCCCAGAAACCAAAGAAGGAAAAACCGTAGAATTTCAAGAAATAACAAGCCAACAAAACTTTACAACTATTTTTATTTCTGGCGGAAGAAAAGATAAAATTTCAAAAGGCGATATTGCTGGCTTTTTTATAAAACAAGGTAAATTAAAAAGCAACGAAATAGGTATTATTGAACTAAAACAAGATTGTGCTTTTGTGGCGGTGGTAAAAAACAAGGCAAAACATCTTATTAATCGGCTAAACAATACACACCTCAAAAAACGAAAGGTAAGGGTTTATGAGATTTAAAATAAAAACCCTCTATAAGTAAATGTTATAGAGGGTTCTCATTTTTTAGTTGTAGTAGATTTTAAAAGTCAACTTTACAACTAATCAATGGTTCCGTATTTAGTTGTAACTCGTGTTCCGAATTATTTTCTCCGCCTTTGTATTTTTCTAAGTCTTTCCCAGATACTGGCTGTGCGTTTTTCCCCTTTCTTCCTTGAACATTTAC
>JAHDDA010000015.1:1740-14813 GCA_020629595.1 Chitinophagales bacterium | reverse complement strand
AAAATGTTAAAAAAATGTTAAAATTTGCTTTTAAGGAACTAATTAATACATTTAATTAAATAGGAGATTGAGGGTCGGTTAGGGGATTTGCACTAATATTGTCTAGCTTGTAGGGGTCTGGAACTTCAGGAGCTTTAAACTCATAGTTAAAAGTGAAATTTGTGTAATATTTATAACTCTGACTTTGATAACAATATTCAATTGGGAAGCCTTTACTCTTCATTTCATTCAGCAACCTATAAAGTTTACTTTCAGAATAGTCTAACTTTTCAGCTAATTGTTTGGGATCACCAGTAGCTCTTCTTTCTATTAAGCGATGAATTCTATTTATAGTTTCAAGTTTTGCAAAAACGCACATTGTTATATAGTTAAAATATGAGGGCGATTAATTAAATCGTATTTTCAAAGTTATGAAATGTAAATGAATTTACATAAATATTTAAACGTAATTATTAGTAATTATTACAATCTTATATGATTAGAATATGTTTAACTTCTATTTCAGTAAGTAATTTACTTATAATAAGCATATTATACGAAATAAATCTATTATGGTTATTACAACCAACATACCAAATATTTAAAGTGCATTTTATAGCAAAATACATTAGCTTTATTGCTTAAGCAAATTGCAGACTAAAAATAAACTTTTCAAAATACTACTTTATGGTTTCATTTGATGAAATAAATAACCTAATACTAGAGAATAAGGATAACTCTAAAAGTTTAAAAGAAATTAATGATAATAGTGATATCTTAATAGAAAGGGTTGGTAATCAGTACGAAAATACTGAAAAAACAGAAGACATTAAGTTTTTAGCTTCATATCAAATACTTCTTAAAAACTTAATGGAGCTTAATATTAAAAGTTATAATTTAGAGTGGTGTGAAAAATATTTATTTTTATATAAGGATATATATGATATTGTAAAAAAAATAGAAGGCAATACTTCAGAAACTAAATTTTTGGAAACGGAAGTGTATGCAACTCAATACAGAATGTTATCATATTTTAGGTCAAAATTACCAAATAGAGTTGGTGAACATAAACAAGATAAATATGCAGATGCCATTGGGTTTGCAGAGGAGTCTTTAGTATTTGCAAGTGCAACAAATAATTCAGTTTCTCAAAGCAAAAGTTATGGTATTTTAGGTAGTGTGTACCACGATGCTCTTAAATTTTATGATGCTTACAGTAATCATAAAGCATCAATTAGAGTGTTTAACTTTTTAGATACAGACGAAAAAAAAGAACGAGCTGCTAAAGCATACTATAACCTTGCAGCTTTATACTTAGAAATTCAGAGTTATGATGTTGCGAGTGAAAACGCTTCTAAAGCCATAGAATTAATAAACGAGATAGGAAGTTCAGCTATTGATTATGAGTTAGTGAAAGCTGGCATTCCTTTACTAAAAATTGGTTTAAAATCAAAAGATAAATTCTCAGATTCTGATAAAGTAGATATAAAAAATGCCATTAAAATAACTGATAGTATAATTAATAGCAAAAACGAAATTCAAAATAAAGAATATATAGAAGAAGCAATGCTATTGAGAGCTAATTATTATTATATCAATGAAGAGTATGATAATGCATTAAGTGTTTATGAAAATTATACGGAGAGTGATATAATCAATGAAGCTAAGCACCTAAAAACCTTCAAATGCATAAAGTGTTCTTGTTTGGCAAAACAAGGTAAAACCAAACAAGCATATCAATTGTACGATGAATTATATGAGGATTTTGAAAACGATAAATTCAAGAGTCATATGGTTATTACAATGTTAGATGCTATGAAGTCTTTAAACGAGGCTAATGATTTAGGAAGTAATACTACTGACACAGATAAAGAATTACCTAGGCAAGCAGGATTAGAAAATGAAAATATTGACTTGTATAGAACGCACAATGTATATAGAAATTTAATTAAATATCTTAAAAAACAAAACTACACTTGGGCAAAAAATAAAATATATAGAGATAGGATTGATAATAGGGAATCTATTCTTCAAAACATTCTTCCAATAGAAATAGCAGATAAACTAATTAATAAAGAAAAAGTAGAACCCAAAAGATATGATTCTGCAAGCATACTTTTTACAGATTTCGTTGGGTTTAGCTCAATTGCAGAAGATATTGGCGAAAAGGAACTTTTGGAACAACTTGAAGTTTACTTTGAAATTTATGATGATATAATTACCAAATTTAAGGTAGAGAAAATAAAAACTATTGGAGATTCTTATTTAATAGCTTCAGGTTTACCAATAGAAGATACAGCAAATAAGCATGCAGTAAATGCTACAAAAGCAGCAATAGCTATTCTTTACGCTACTAAATTAATTAAAGAGAAGAAAGAGAATAATGAAAGTTCTGTTAAACTTGATAAAATTGTGAAGCCATTTGATATAAGATTAGGTATTAATTCAGGACCTGTAATTGCAGGTATTGTAGGTTCGCAAAGATATGCTTATGATGTATGGGGAGAAACAGTAAACGTAGCTTCAAGAGTAGAACAAGGAGATAAAGAAGAAGAAGATAACAAATTATATATTTCTGAACATACTTATAATCTGTTGAATGAATTAAATTTAATTGAATATAAAAAAGATGATACTGACGAAACAGCTGAAATAAATAAATTTATATTTCTTAAATGGAAAACAATTACAGTAAAGGGAACAACTGTTGAGGTATATAAAATTAGTCATCAATTAGGAAAGAAGGCACAAAAAATAAGGAAGAAAGTAGATAAAATAGTAAATCGGTATTTAGACATTAACCCCTAAAAACTCCCACCAAAAGCGTTAAATATACGTTCTAAAATAGACTTGTCATCTGTAATAATTTCAATTTTGGCGGTCATATTGGGGCGGTAGTCAATTAGTTTTTGATAATTAGTATAAAGGCTGTCTAACAAAGGTATTTTAAGTTCGTACATACTATTTTGAAGGTTGTTTTTTTCTGGAACGGCACTAATTTTTGCCACCTCAGAAATTAACATTCCATATTCTTTATAAGGATAAGCATCTAACTTTATTAAAGCTTTTTGCCCAACTTCTACTTTTCCAATATTTTGAATAGGTAGTTGGGCTGAAATGTATTTTTCACTTTTGGTTTCAGGAACAATATACCCTAATAAACTTCCTGCTTTTATTGGCGTATTTTCGGTTATGCCCGCAACAAAGCTAAGTTTTCCACCAATAGGAGCCGTAATGGTATAGCTTCTTTTCCAGTTGTGAATATTGGCTTTTACACGTGTAATTAATTCAGAAACAGATAAGGTTGAATGTTTAATCAAATTTTGTCTTTCGTCCTGAAGTGCTAAAATTTGCATTTCCAGTTGCTCAACTTTTATATTGTTTTTTATAATACCTGTATTCAGTTGTTCAAACTGTCGTTCTTTTTGTAATAATTGTGTGGTAGCTTCTTCCAAATCTAAATCGCTAATTACTTCGCTTTCGTGCAGTTTTACATTTCTGTTATGCCCCATTTTTGCTAGGTGCAATTCAAAACCAAATAGTTTTTTTTCTCTCTCTTGCGAATTTAGCAAGGCTTTTACATTTGCAATTTCGGTTGTTAAACTATTTATTTGCTTGAAAACAATATTATTTTTAAGGTTTTGTTGTAGTTCGCTAAACTTTAGTTGAATTTGAGCATAATCATTTTGAATAGCTCCTAACTGTAAGTTTTCGGGAAATTCTAAGTTTAAATAGTTTTTAGGATTTCTAATATTTTCAAAATTACCAATCCATTCCTGAAAGTAGCCAATTTCATCACTATTAGCAGAGTTTTTAATTTCTAATAAAAGCGTATTATCGGCAACTATTTCCGAGTCCTCAATAAAGATTTTATCAATATAACCATCCGAATTGCTAATAATTTCAATGGGTGGAGTAGCTGAAGTTAAAATGCCTGTTCCTGAAATTTTATCGGGATATTTAATAAGATAACAAGCCATAAGCACTAAAAAAACAACAAAAGCAACTAATGAAATTCCCGATTTTATTAACCAAGATGGTGGAGTATCCATAAGGTCATCAACCTTTTGGTTATAATTGCTAAATTCATTTGAACTGTATAGGCGGTTAGGCATAGCTAAAAAGTTAATTTCCTAATTCAAGTTGGTTTTTTACTAAGTTGAAATAAAATCCTTGTGAAGCAACCAAGGATTCGTGCTTCCCTGCTTCCACAATTTTTCCTTTATGTAAAACTATAATTTTATCGGCATTTTTTACGGTACTTAATCTATGGGCTACCACTATTGAGGTTTTATGCTCCATAAATTTACTCAAATTATCTAAAATAATTCGTTCGTTAGAAGCATCTAGTGCATTAGTTGCTTCATCAAAGAATAAAAACTCTGGATTTTTATAAACAGCACGTGCAATAAATAACCGTTGCTTTTGTCCTTGACTTAAGCCATTGCCTTTTGCACCTACCATTGTTTTAAAGCCAAGTGGTAAACTCTTTACAAAGTCTAAAATGTTGGCTGTTGTTGAAGCTGCTAATACCTTTGAAAAATCAGTTACATCATCGCTTTCGGCAATATTGTTGGCAATATTATCTGAAAAAATAAAGCCATCTTGCATAACTACGCCACAGTTATTACGCCATATTTCGGTATAAATAGAACTTAAATCTTTACCACCTACTTCAATACTACCATACGATGGTTTATAAAATCCTAGTAGTAATTTTATTAGTGTTGTTTTACCGCTTCCGCTTGTACCAACAATTGCTGTGGTTTTTCCTCTTTCAATAGTTAAATTTATATTATCTAAAACCGTTTCAGAAATTGGAGTGTAACTAAAACTTAAATTTGAAATAACAATATCACCATTGGGTACGAAATTAAGTTTATGATTTTCTTTTTCTTCTTCATTTTTTGCATTGTGTATTTCCCATAAACGATCAAGGCTAATGTGTGCATCTTGGGTTGAACGAGCACAGCCAATAAGTTGCTGTAAAGGAGCATTCAACTGACCGATTATATACTGCACAGCCAACATCATTCCTAGAGTCATTTTACCTTCTAAAACCAATTTAGCTGCTAAAAAAGTAATTAAAATATCTTTTAACTGATTAATAAATAAAGCACCCGCATCTTGGTATTGATTTATAGAAAGTGCCTGCATTTGTACCCTAAAAAGTTTTGCTTGAATATTTGCCCATTTAAAACGATGTTTTGCTTGGCTACCCTGTAATTTTATTTCTGGCATTCCTCTTATAATTTCTATTAGGGAATCTTTGTGGTTCGATAGCTCTTGAAATGCTTTATGATCAATGAGTTTTCTTTTTCTTAAAAAAATAAAAATCCAAGAAATGTAGGCAACTGAAGCAATAACAAAAATTAAAAATATTTGTAGGCTATAATATGCCAACACAATTCCAAACACAACTAAGTTTGTTACTGCCAATAATGCTCCCAGTGAGGTATTGGTTAAAAAGGTTTCAATACGTTTGTGGTCATTTATTCTTTGTAGCAAATCGCCCATATTTTTTGTGTCGAAAAACCCCAACGGTAAGTTCATTAACTTTATTAAAAAATCGGAAAGTAAATGAACATTCACACGCACGCTTATATGCAGTAATATCCAACTTTGAATAAATTTAACAACAGTTGAGCTAAAAAATAACATTAACTGCCCAGCCAATATTATATAAATGAAATTTAAGTTTTGCGTGTCAATTCCAATATCAACAAGGCTTTGTGTAAGGAAAGGAAAAATCAATTGAAATAGTGTACCGAGAAGTAAACCTATAAAAAGTTGAGCAATTAATTTTTTATGTGGTTTTAAGTATTGAAATAAAAAGCTAAAGTTTTTTTTTTCAGAATTATTAAATTTTGAATCATCAAAATCATCTTGGGGATTTAATAATAGTGCAACACCACAATTATTTTTTGTTACCCAATGTTCGTTCAAATCTTCAATGCTATATTTAAGCTTTCCCACAGCAGGGTCAGCAATCCAAACATATTTTTTACTAATTTTATAGCAAACTACAAAATGATTTTGATTCCAATGCAAGATAACAGGAAATTTGCTAGTTTTTAAATCTTCTATTTCAAGATTCCAGGCTTCAGAGTGGAAACCAAGAAAAGAAGATGCTTCAACTAAACCTTCTAAGTTTACACCACTTTTATCAATACAACATTTTTTTCTTAGTACATTAATTTCAACATTTCTACCATAATATTCAGCTATCATCTTTAAACAAGTAGGACCACAATCCATTGAGTCTAATTGTTTATAGAAGGGAAAGCTCATTTTTCGAATTGGTTTTAAAGAAATTGCGAAATAAGATACTGCTGTTTACACACTTTTAAACAAACATAGATTTTTGTAGTAAAACTTCAAAAAATTGTAGTGCACTGAAGTATGAAATGCTACATAACACCAGTAAGAAAATTGAAGTTAAGAAAATTGTTTAACATTTGACAATTTTAGCAAGCATAATTTATAGAAGTAACTGTTTGTTAGTTAAATACGCAGTTTAAAAATCAAAACTTATTCTCCTTAAAAGCTACATTCAATTCCTTAAAATCTAACTTGCCACCCGTAGATTTAAGGTAGTTTACAATGGTTAACGCTTTATTTAATCGAATATTTGTAGATTTTGGTTTGCCAATTATATGCAACAAACTACGTTGTTTTCCCATAGTTAATTTATGAAAAAGCACATTACCTTCTGGGTCTTGAGCCAATAATTCTTCCATTTCTTCAGGCATTGGCATACCATATTTACTAGTATCTTTTTCTAAGGTTATTTGTAGTTCACAACCTTCTATAAGTTTTAGTTTTTTCTGTCTTTCTTTGTTTACCAATATAAAAAAACTGCCATTCCCATAAGGTAGTAATGCTGCGTGAAAAGTTTTATTGCCATTTATAGAACACATTACTCTTTTTTCGCCGTCTTGTGTTAGAATTTCGCCAATATCATTGGGTACTAAAAAACCAGTGTACCAAACTTGACTTTCTATTTTTTGAAGTGTAGCTACAAATTTGTGCATTGCTTAATTAATCTTAAATCAAAAATTACCAGCCACCGCTAGCGCCACCACCGCCAAAGCTACCACCACCAAAGCCGCCAAAACCACCGCCACTTCCGCCACCAAAGCCGCCGCCAAAACCACCACCACCTGATGAGCCACCACCCCACCAAATTGTACCACCTCCGCTTCTTCTTGGTCGGTAACTTCTACGTGGTTTATAATATCGGCGTTTTTTACGTTTTCTTTTAGGGTACGGATCAGGGTAGGTATCAACGCCATCATCGGAAATGGTTTGAGCATATTGTGGTGTTGATAATAATGAAAATATTAAAACTGCTAAGAATACACCTAAAATGATTAATACTGGTATAGGAATACCAAAATCATCATTGCCTCCTCTATCTGTAGCCCTAAAATCGTTTTTGTTTCTAGAAAATTTACCTTCTAAGCCATTTTTAATTTCATCTAAACCATTGTTTATACCTTTATAAAACTTATTTTTTCCCGATTTTCTAAATTCTGAGTTTATTCTGTTTTCAATGATATATTTTGCATCGGCATCTGAAATTAAAGTCTCTAAACCATCGCCCACCTGAATTGCTGTTTTCCGTTCTTTCTGAGCTACTAAAATTACAATACCGTTGTCCTTATCTTTTTGCCCTACACCCCAGTCTTCTCCAATTTCAGCAGCCATTCTGTTCACATTCATTCCACCCATATTGGGTAAGGTAACCACAACAATTTGTGTTGAAGTAGCAACATTATAATTCTGTAATTTTTTTTCTAATAGGTCTTCTTCAGCATTAGAAAGCATATTAGCATTATCTAGTACCATTCCTTCACTTAATGCAGGTTTTGGTGGTACTTGTGCATAAATACTAATAGTGAGTAGAAATAGTATGAGTGTATATATGTGTTTTAGCTTCATTGTAAAATATTCCTTAAATTAAAATAGAATGCAGAGTTCCAAAAGTAATACATAAGTGTAACCAATAAAGATTATATTATAGTTCAATAAAGCTAAAAATCATTGTAAATATGGTTTATTTGTAGTTTTTGAGTATCATATCTAAAAAAAAGTTAATTTTGGGAACTAATATGTTAAAAATAACTATTTTACTATTACCCTAAAAAGACCTGCCCCTTTTTTACCTAACTATATAAACTCATAAAAAATGGGAATCAATTTACTTAAATTACTTACCGATCAACTTGGTAGTGATTCAGCCTTAGGAATGATTAGTAGTTTCTTAGGCGAAGACAAATCGAATACAAGTTCAGCACTTGGTTCGTTATTACCTAGTTTATTAGGTGGCTTAATTTCAAAATCATCAAGTCCAAGTGGTGCAAGTGCCATCTTTGATATGATTACTGACAATGATTTTGATGGTGGTATGCTAGATAATTTATCTGATGTGTTTGGTGGAGGTGCAATGTCAAATGCCATAGCCGATTCGGGTGGAGGAATGTTAGATACTATTTTTGGTAATAAACTAGGTGGTATAATCGACTTAGTTACTTCTAAAAGTGGTATTAGTCGCAATTCTTCTTCATCTTTAATGAAATTAGGTTTACCGCTGGTAATGAGCTTGATTGGTAAATTTACCAAAGAAAAAAGTTTAGATGCTTCTGGTATTACTTCGTTACTTTCATCGCAAAAAGAGCATATTGGTGGTGAGTTTTTAAATATGTTTAGTGGTGGAGGCTTTGACCAAGTAAGCAATGCTGTTAATGAAACTAAAGAATACGTTACAGAAAAAACTTCTTTTGAATCTACTTCTTCAGAAACAGAAGTAAGAGAAACAGTTTCAAATACTGCTTCAAGAGCTGAAGAAGAAGATGAGAAAAAAGGTGGAATGGGATGGTTATTCCCCTTAATTGGACTTTTGTTACTAGGTGGTTTACTTTGGTGGTTCTTAACAGGCAAAGGAGGAGATACAGCTAAAAACGTGAAAGATAAAGTAGAACAAGGAACAACTGCTACGGCAAATGGTGTAAAAGGAGCTGTAAATAAAACAGGAAACGCCGTTAAGAATGGTGTAAATGCCACTGCTGGTGCAGTAAAAGATGGTGCTAATGTGGCAGGAAATGCAGCCGGAAAAGTAGTTGACGGAGCTAAAAATGCTGCAAGTGCCACTGCTGGTACTGTAAAAGACGTAGCCGGAAAAGTAGTAGATGGAGCTAAAGGTGCTGCAAGTGCTACTGCTGGTGCAGTAAAAGATGGAGCTAACACCGTAAAAGACGCAGCAGGAAATGCTGCAGCAGGTGCGGTAGCTGCTGTTTCAGGAACTGCGGCTAATATGAGTGGATTTTTCAAATCTGGAACGGCTGGTTCTGCAATGAACTTAGACCAATTAAAATTTGATGATAACAATGAAATTTCAGGCGGAAATAGTGCACAAATTGATATGTTGGTTAAAGAATTACAAGCAAATCCAGATGCTAAAATTAGAATTGAAGCGTTTGCTAAAAACAAACTATTTGGTAAAATTAGAGCCGAAAAAGTTGAAGCTCAATTGGCAAAAGCTGGTATTCCTAAAAATCGTGTTCGTGCGGTAGGAAAAGCTGGTGGCGATCAAGTGCTTATTTACTTACGTGAGTAATAAACTTGAAGATTAAGAAAAAAGGCGATAATGAGCAATCATTATCGCCTTTTTTTATCTTCTGTTGTGAAGCAAATTATCCAAATTTTAAAGAGAACTCACGCATTACATTTACCAAAACTTGTACAGATTCTAAGGGTAAAGCGTTGTACATAGAAGCTCTAAAACCACCCACCGAACGGTGTCCTTTAATACCAATTATATTGGCATCTTGAGCCATTTTCATAAACTCGGCATCCAAATTTGGGTTTTCAAGTAAAAAAGTGGCATTCATTATAGAACGATCTTCTTTTGTAGCTTTACCTACAAACATCGGGTTTTCATCAATTTCGTTGTACAATAAATTGGCTTTAGCTTGGTTTACTTTCTCAATATTTTCTAAACCTTGTTCTTTTATCCAACGAAGCGTAAGCAGACAACCGTAAATAGCTAAAACTGGTGGTGTATTTAAAGCCGATTGTTTTTTAATGTGTGGCAAATAATTGAACATTGGCGGCATTTCACGCCCTGTTTTACCTAATAAATCTTTGTTTACAATAACCAAAGTTGTGCCTGCAGGTCCTAAGTTTTTTTGTGCCGAAGCAAAAATTAATCCGTAGTCAGTAGCATTCATTGGGCGTGAAAAAATATCGGAAGACATATCAATTACCAAAGGAACATTGCCAGCATTGGGATTGTTGTGCAATTGTGTTCCGTAAATAGTATTGTTAGAAGTAATATAAAAATAATCGGCATCTTGTGGAACTTCATAAGTTTTAGGAATACGAATAAAGCCTTCATTTTCTGAACTTGCCACCACTTCAACTTCGCCATATAATTTGGCATTGGCAATGGCTTTTGTGCTCCAAGTTCCAGTATTGGTGTAGGCAGCCTTTTTACTCAATAAATTACAAGGAATTAAGGCAAATTGTGTAGTTGCTCCACCGCTTAAAAATATGGGGGCATAATTTTCGGGCAAATTCAATAATTCGACAACCAATTTATGGGCTTCATCCATCATAGATTCAATAATTTCTCCACGATGCGAAAGCTCTAAGATAGACAAACCACTTCCACCAAACTCAATTAGAGCTTCGGACATTTGTTGCATAACCGATTGTGGTAAAATAGAAGGACCAGCTGAAAAATTATGAGGTCGCATAAATATTACTTTGCTTAAAATTTTGCAAAGAAAACGTAAGAAGTTGATTAAGTCAATAGAAGATTAATCTTAATTAACTCGTAGATTTAGCCCTAACAGAGTTCAAAACCCTGTTAGGGCTTTTTAAAAATATAAATAATATTCTACGAAACTAATTCGTGAATAGCAAAAGCATATTTTTCGTTTAGCTTTTCAATATCAGCTTTGTATTCTGCTTTAATTTGTTGCATTGTAGAACGAGTAATTCCACTAACATCTAAATTATAATCATCAACTATTTTGTTAATACCAGAAGTTGCAGCACGTTTTGGCGTTTCATCTACTTTATTGCGTAATTTATCGAAGATAGATTCTGGTGCAGTTTCTACTTTTTTATCTTTTCTATTGGTTTTTTGAGCAGCATCAATTCCAGCTTTTACCATTTCCATAATATTAATTGGTGGTTTTCCTTTTTTGGCTCTACGTTTCTGAATTTTTTTATCAATTTTACCGATATTATCTCTCAATAAATCAAAAACAGCAGAATCGGCAGTAGCTTCTTTGGGATTATCCTTGTTTAGCTTTTGAACTGTATCAATTGTTTTTAAAATTGTACCTAAAATATTTCTTTTAGCCATTATTATTTGGTTTTTATAATTAGAAAACATTTATTAGACGAAAACACATATAAAAATGTTACGTATTTAAGTTTGAACACTCATTTAAGAATCGTATTCAAAAAATCTGAAAATCTGAAAACCTGAAAACCTGTTTCCTTCGCCTTGTAAATTTTAATAAATTAACTGCACCAAAACAAAATAGTTTCTACTAGTATAAGCTGGAATTATTAATTCGTTTTTAGCAACTTGTTTAGCAAAACGTGGCGAAATTAAAATATCATATTTATCGGAATTGAAAAGGGTGTTTATTTTAGAAGCACCATTTTCCGATAATGAAAAACTACTAACTGGTGAGCTGTATTCTACTTCTTCATTAAAAATTAAGTCAATTTTATCTTTTGTATTAAACACGCCAAAAGAAGAAAAATGACCATCATCATCTTCAGAATATTGTTCTTTACGTAAAACCTCAGTCCACTCAACTTCACCTGCTGGGTTCAATGAAATAATTATCATATCATCGTGCGAAAAAGAAGTGGTTTGGTTAGAACGCCCAGCAAATAAATCGGTGCTGATATTGCCACCTGTGCCAATTGAAATTACCGATCTTGTAAACAATTCACCAATAAGCAAAACGCCGCCATCTGTTCTTGGAATCATTTTTTGAAATTTAAGTTCTTTCAATCTGTTCTTATTTCCTAAAATTGATTTTCGGGCTGTTTGTGTACGTAAATCATTGGGTAGTTTTTCAAAAGTTTCTGAAAAAACAGCTAAATCTCCATTATTTATGGCATAGTTAAAGGTAGTAAAAAAATATCCATTAGGTAGCTTACTATCGTTATTAGAAAATGTGCCACCAAGAATTAACTGACTCGAAGTGTGGTTTAATTCAGCTTTATATTCAGCAAATAAAGTATCGGGTTTTTGGTATTTTAATTCACTTGATTTTCCTTCAACTAAAGTATTAATTTTTAAAGTTCTTATCAAATCTTCATCGGCAAATAAGCCTGTTTGTTTCCTTTCCGAAATTAAAAATAGCTCACCATTTAAGCCAATCAATGAGTTTTTAAAACGCCAATTATTATTGTTTTCAACTTGTGTATTTCCTACTTGCTTTAAACTGCTATCTAACAAAAGCACTTCAATATTTTCATTTCCATTCAAAGCCGATTTATCAATAACTTCAACTACAAAAAAGTTTCTACTAATGTTGTGGTTAACTCTGTAAATTGCATTTCTATTACCCGATTCATTCACCAAAATAGGTTCTCCTTTTAACTTAAACTTGGTTGTTAATGGCTGCGCATACAATTTGTGTGTACCACTTTGTTTAACAGAATAAAAGGCAATAGCACCACCTTTGGTTAAAATCATTTCGTTCATTAATGGGCGTTTGGTTTTGAAATTAATATCTCTACTCCAAATCAATTCCATATCATTAGAATCGAAAGCATTTATCTCAAAGTAATTTCTGCCATATTTGAAAAGCATAATTTTTTCGCCTATTTTACCTAAAATGTCGAAATGAGTTATATCATTAGATAACCTTTCGGCTTCGGTAACGGTAATTTCTTGTGCATTTAGATAACTTTTTGTGAAAGTGAGGGAAAAAAATGCAACAAAACATATTTTGATAAATTGAATTTTCATTCGTATAGAATTTAAAACCTTCAGAAGTAAAACTAATTTAAATACTTCTTTATTTAATAAGACGTGCAAAAACGTAAAATGTTAT